>NZ_JACVUD010000122.1:0-11837 GCF_016624905.1 Stenotrophomonas sp. S49
ATGCGCGTCCGCGCAAAAACCATCCACGCATGGCGTGGATCTACAGGTGCTCGCCGTCGGCACCGCGTCCAGGTAGCGCCGGGCCCTGCCCGGCGGCGCCCATCGCATCCAACCAGACCTGACGATCACGCCCTCTTCGCGTTTTCCCTACGGAACGGTATGCTGCTGCGAGCGGTTCTGGCGGATACTGTCCGCGCCGCACCCATCACAACGATTCCTGGAGGGGGAATATGAGTCTGGATCGTCCCTGGCTGCAGAGCTATCCGAAAGGCGTTCCCGCCGAAATCGACGTCAACGAGTTCCATTCGGTAGCTTCGGTCTTCGACGCCTCCGTGGCGAAGTTCCGCGACCACCCCGCCTACTCCAGTTTCGGCAAGGTGCTCACCTATGGTGAAACCGATGCCCTGGTCGAGCAGTTCGCGGCCTACCTGCTGGGCGAACTGAAGCTGAAAAAGGGCGACCGCGTTGCCCTGATGATGCCCAACTGCCTGCAGTACCCCATCGCGACCTTCGGCGTGCTTCGCGCCGGCCTCACCGTGGTCAACGTCAACCCGCTGTACACCGCCCGCGAGCTGAAGCATCAGCTGGTCGATGCCGGTGTCACCGCGCTGGTGGTCGTGGACAACTTCGGCGACACCGTGCAGCAGGTCATCGCCGAGACCCAGGTCAAGCAGGTCATCACCACCGGTCTGGGCGACCTGCTCGGGGCCAAGGGTGCGATCGTCAATTTCGTGCTGAAGTACGTCAAGAAGATGGTGCCCAACTATCATCTGAAGGGCGCCATCCGCTTCAAGCAGGCGCTCAAGCTGGGCAGCCGCCACACCCTGCCCAAGGTCGAGATCGACCACGATGACGTGGCGTTCCTGCAGTACACCGGCGGCACCACCGGCGTGGCCAAGGGCGCCATGCTGACCAACCGCAACCTGATCGCCAACATGCAGCAGGCCTCAGCCTGGATCGGCGCATCGGGCATCGAGCCGGGCAAGGAGTGGATCATCACCGCCCTGCCGCTGTACCACATCTTCGCACTGACAGCGAACGGCCTGGTCTTCATGAAGTTCGGTGGCTGCAACCACCTGATCACCAATCCGCGCGACATGAAGGGCTTCGTGAAGGAGCTCAAGTCGGTGCGCTTCACCGCCATCACCGGCGTCAACACGCTGTTCAACGGCCTGCTGAACACCCCCGGCTTCGACACCGTGGACTTCTCCTCGCTGAAGGTCACCCTGGGCGGCGGCATGGCCGTGCAGCGTGCGGTGGCCGAGCGCTGGAAGAAGGTGACCGGGGTGACCCTGGTGGAGGCCTACGGCCTGACCGAAACCTCCCCGGCCGCCTGCATCAACCCGCTGGACCTGAAGGAATACAACGGCGCCATCGGCCTGCCGATTCCGTCCACCGATGCCTGCATCAAGGACGACAACAGCAACATCCTGCCGCTGGGCGAAGTGGGCGAGCTGTGCATCAAGGGCCCGCAGGTGATGAAGGGCTACTGGCAGCGCCCGGACGAAACCCGCCAGGCCATCGACGCCGACGGCTGGCTGCACACCGGCGACATGGCGCGCATGGATGAGCAGGGCTTCTTCTACATTGTCGACCGCAAGAAGGACATGATCCTGGTGTCCGGCTTCAACGTGTACCCCAACGAAGTGGAAGACGTGATCGCGATGATGCCCGGCGTGCTGGAAGTGGCCGCGGTGGGCGTTCCGGATGAAAAGTCCGGCGAAGTGGTGAAGGTCGTGATCGTGAAGAAGGACCCGAACCTGACCGCCGAAATGGTCAAGGAACATGCCCGGGCCAACCTGACCGGTTACAAGCACCCCAGAATCGTAGAATTCCGAAAAGAGCTGCCGAAGACCAACGTGGGCAAGATCCTGCGACGCGAGCTGCGCGATACGCCCGCCACGTAAGGGTTTCCACTGGTTTCAACGCCGTCAGGCCCGGGTCGGAAACGCCCCGGGCCTTTTCGCATGTGAAAGGCTGCACCCGTTGTAGCATCGCGTCGTGTGTGGACCGCTCGGCCCGCCGGCCACCACGTTTTCACGCGGGCCGCCTGCCGAGGACCCTTCCATGAGCACCATCGAAAAACTGCCGACCAGCGGTTCACCGTTTGCCACCATCCGTACCGAAGACAGCGACGACGGCGCTGCCCACTGGCTGTTCATGCATGCCGATGCGTCCACGGGCATCCGCCCGTGCTGCCGCAAGGACATGCTGGACGAAATGTGGAGCTACATGAACGCCATCACCCGCAGCCCGGCGCAGCGTCACAGCGGCCAACTGCGGCACTTCGTGCTGGCCTCCGACGCCATCGCCTACAACCTGGGCGGTGACCTGGACCTGTTCACCCGCCTGATCCGCGAAGGCAACCGCGACCTGCTGCTGACCTACGCCCAACGCTGCGTGGAAGGCGTACACCACCTGCACACCGGCTTTGGCGGCGATGTGCGTTCGATCGCGCTGATCCAGGGTGATGCCTTGGGGGGCGGCCTGGAAATGGCCCTGGCCTGCCACACCATCGTGGCCGAGGAAGGCAGCGGCATGGGCCTGCCCGAAGTGCTGTTCGGACTGTTCCCGGGCATGGGCGCGTACTCGTTCCTGTGCCGCCGCGTGGCCCCGCAGCTGGCCGAGAAGATCATCCTGGACGGCCGCATCTACAGTGCCGAGGAAATGCATGCACTGGGGGTGGTGGACGTGCTGGTGAAGAAGGGCGAAGGCCGTGCCGCCGTGCAGGAGATGATCCGCCACCAGCAGCGCCTGCCGCAGTCGTACCTGGCCATGAACGCCGCACGCAACCTGGCCCAGGCGGTGAGCTACGACGAGCTGCTGGAAATCACCAAGGTCTGGGTCGATTCAGCGCTGGCCCTGGGTGATCGCTCGCTGCGCACGATGGATCGATTGATCAAGGCACAGACGCGTCGTGCGTCGATGGATGCAGCCTGATTCCAGCCCTCCCCCTGCTGGCTTGGAGCCCGGTTGGCCACCGGGCTTTTTTTCGCGCGATCCCCGCATCGTAGAGTCGAGCTTGCTCGACTATCGACGGCAGTCGAGCAAGCTCGACTCTACGGAGCTGAGGCTCGACTCTACGGCGCGTCGTCAGCCGCGCCGCGCGCCTTACGTTCGGCGCGTGCATCCAGCGCCTGCCGGCCTTCCTTGATCGCCCCCTGAAGCACCGACAGTCGCGCCTGCCATTCGGCCTTCAACTGCCAATCGGCCATGCGCATCAGCTCACCGGCACGGTTGGCCGCGCGCACCAGCCCCAGGTTGCCGGACACACCCTTGATCGCATGCGACTGCTCGCGGAACTGGCCCCAGCGCCCGGCCTCGCCATCGGCCTCTGCCTTGCGCAGGCAGGCCTCGGCGTCTTCCAGGCACTGGCGGATGAACTCACGTTCGAAGCCATCGCCCATGCCCAGCGATGCCAGTTCGTCCAGCACACCGGTATCGAGCACGCCATCGAGCTGTACCGGCGCACGCACCACCAGCGGCGCGGCATTTTTCAGGTTCGCGTTGTTGGCGATCTCCGCCAGCGTATCCAGCAGGCGCGCGGCCACCACGGGTTTGGCCAGGAAGGCATGTGCGCCGGCCTGCGTGCAGCGCTGGATCGCTTCGGGGGTGACATCGGCGCTGAGCACCATCACCGGCGTGCGCGGGCCGCCACCGGACTGCATCACCCGCAGTTCCTTCAGCATGTCCAGGCCACTCATGCCGGGCATGTGCAGGTCGACGATGGCCGCATCGAACTCACTCTCGGCCAGCGCATCCAGCACCGCTTCGCCGCCGTCCACGCACATCACCCGGTGGCCGGCCTTCTGCAGCAGGCGCTGCAGCACCATGCGGTTGGCTTCGTGGTCGTCGGCCACCAGGATCTGCATGCTGCGCACGCGCGCGCGGTGGCGCAGGAACGGATCGGCGAAGGCGATCACGTTGCCACCCGGGCCGATATCCTCGCCGGCGGCCACGCTGGGCACCAGGCCCGGCTCGACCGGCTGCGGCGGCGCGAACGGCAGTTCCACCCAGAAGTGGCTGCCCTGCGGCGGATTGTCCAGGTAGCCGATCTGCCCATCCATGGCCTCGACCAGGCCCTTGGCGATGGTGGTGCCCAGGCCGGTGCCTTCGTGGCGGCGGGCCATGCTCACATCGGCCTGTTCGAAAGCCTCGAACAAGCGCGGGCGCATCGCCACCGGCACGCCAATGCCGGTATCGATGATGTCAAAGCGCAGGCGCACCGCACCGTGGGTGTCGGCGTGCACCACATTCACCCGGATCTCCACCCGGCCCTGGTCGGTGAACTTCACCGCGTTGCCGGCCAGGTTCAGCAGGATCTGGCGCAGGTGGCCCACGTCGCCGCGCAGGGTCTGCGGCACGGTCGCGGCCACCTTCACCCGGTAATCCAACCGCTTGGCCTTGGCCTGCGGCAACAGGATCAGGCCGATCGCCTGGATCACGTCGGACAGCACGAAATCCTCGGCCACCACGCGCAGCTTGCCGGCCTCGATGGCCGAGATGTCCAGCACTTCCTCCACCAGCGCCAGCAGGCTGCGGGAAGAGGCCTGGATGGTATTCAGACACTCACGCTGTTCTTCATCCAGGCGTGTGGTCGCCAACACCTCGGTCATGCCATTCAATCCATTGAGTGGGGTACGGAATTCGTGACTCATATTGGCCAGGAAGCGGCTCTTGGCCTCACTGGCCCGGCGCGCTTCGGCCATCGCGTGCGTCAACTGGCGCAGCAGCGTCGAGAAGTACAGCGGCACCGCCGCCAAGCCCAGCCACAAGCCGATGGCCAGGCGCAGGTTCTGCTGCCAATACGGGGTCAGCAGCGCGGTGGCGCCGAAGCTGACCATGGCCATCGCCACGGCCACGTACAGATAGGTGTTGCCAAAGCGCATGCCGTTGCCGACGGTCACCCACATCACCACGATGTAGACCCACGACAGCGGCTCGCCCATCTGGATCATGCCGGCAGCGATCAATCCATAGTCGGCCAGCATGCCGAGCACGCGGCGCGGGTCGGAGCGGCCGGGCCGCCACAACAGCCAGCCGAACGCCAGCAGCGAAAGGCTCAGACCGGTCAGCACGATGGCCAGCACGCCCACATACTGGTCGTGCGGCAGGTCGAAGCGCACGCTGGGCAACAGCACGTAGCCCAGGATCAGGCTGATCAGCACGATGCGGACGATCTGCTGCCCATGCTCGCTGTCCTGCCGGTTCGACAGGCGCTGGCGCAGTCGCGACAGCAGCCGCTTCACGTGCCCATCCCCGGCCGCGCCGACGCGGTGGAGTGCTCGGCGCAGATCTGTTCCAGCTGATTGCGCCCGCGCAGCAGCGCGTCCACGCAGCGCGGGTCGAACAGGCGCCCGCGCTGGGCGTACAGATAGGCCAGGGTCGCTTCGAAGGTCCACGCCTCTTTGTACGGACGCGGCGAAATCAGCGCGTCGAACACATCGGCCACGGCCACGATGCGCGCCTCCAGCGGAATCGCGTCGCCCACCAGGCCGTCGGGATAGCCGCTGCCGTCGTAGCGCTCGTGGTGACGCAGCGCGATCAGCGCACCGACCTGGATGAAGCGGTTCTGGCTGCCGCTCAGCAGTTCGTGGCCGATACGCGGGTGCCGGCGCATGATCGCCAGCTCGTCTTCGGTCAGCTTGCCCTGTTTCAGCAGCACCGCATCGGGAATGGCGATCTTGCCCATGTCGTGCAGGGGCGCGGCCGCCTCGATCAGCTTCACTTCGTCTTCGGGCAGGCCCAACTGCTCGGCAATCAGCCCGGCCACGCGCGCCATGCGCTCAAGATAGGCACTGGTGCCGGCATCACGGAACTCGATCGCCCGCGCCAGCCGCGAAAGGGTTTCGCGCTCGCGCTCTTCCACCTCGTGCATGCTGGCCAGCAGGCGCTGCTCCAGCGACAAGGCACGTTGCTTCACGTTCTCGCTCTGCTGGCGCAGCTGCAGCAGGTTGTAGCAGCGCGCGCGCAGTTCACGCGGGCGGATCGGCTTGACCAGGAAATCGATCACCCCCGCTTCCAGTGCCGCCTGGCGGATCGGTTCATCGCCCACCACGGTGATCAGGATCACCGGAATGTCGCGATGCTTGGGCAGGCGGCGGAAGCGGCGGGCGAACTCCAGCCCGTCCATTTCCGGCATGCGGTAGTCAAGCAGCAACAGATCGACCGGGTGCGCTTCGCACCAGGCCAGGGCCGTAAGCGGATCGCCAAAGTCGTGCACGGACAGTTCTGGTGCGATGTCTTCAATGACATGCCGCAACATCGTCCGTGCAGAAGTCTGGTCGTCGACAATGACGATATTCAACGCGCTCTCTGCCTTCCTTCTCGACCACGCTGGAAACTCAGCCGGCGAGGATACTCCGCCGCTGTGCACACTGGCACCCTGCATCGGCCCCACTCCCGTCACGATTTCGCCGGTTCATGATCGTCATCACAATGTGAAGCCGGTCCTTCGCATTGCCTACACCCCAGCCCCTGTTTGCCACAGGGGATGTCAAGGCGGTGCAATCACCATACGCCGTGTGCGGAAAGCGTCAATCGCGCCATCCCATTCCGGGACGGCGCGCACATGCAGAGTGCGAACCCGAGCTTAGTGCTCCGGACGCATGTAGGGGAACAGCAGAACGTCACGGATCGAACTGCTGCCGGTCAGCAGCATCACCAGACGGTCCACGCCGATGCCCAGGCCGCCGGTCGGGGCCATACCGTACTCCAGCGCACGGATGTAGTCGGCGTCGTAGTGCATGGCCTCGTCGTCGCCCCCTTCCTTGGCGGCCACCTGGGCCTGGAAGCGCTGCGCTTGGTCTTCCGGGTCGTTCAATTCGGAGAAGCCGTTGGCCAGCTCCTTGCCGTTGATGAACAGCTCGAAGCGGTCGGTGTAGCCCGGGTCGTTGTCGTTGGCGCGGGCCAGCGGCGAAACCTCCACCGGGTGGTCGGTGATGAAGGTCGGCTGGATCAGGGTGTGCTCAACGGTGGCCTCGAAGATTTCCAGCAGCAGCTTGCCCCAGCCGTAAGACGGCTTGACGCGGATCTTCAAGCGCTCGCAATGGCGCAGCAGCGCCTCGCGGTCGGTGCAGTCGGCCGCGGAGATTTCCGGGTTGTGGTGGCGCACCGCCTCGTCCATGCGCCAGCGGCGGAAGGCCGGGCCCAGGTCGATGTTGGCGCCGTCCCATTCCACCGTGGTGCCGCCGTTGACGGTCTGCGCCACATCGCGGATCACGCCCTCGGTCAGGTCCATGATCTCGTTGTACGTGGCATAGGCCTCGTACAGCTCCATCATGGTGAATTCGGGGTTGTGGCGGGTGCTGACGCCTTCGTTGCGGAAGTTGCGGTTGATCTCGTAGACCCGCTCTAGGCCGCCCACGGTCAGGCGCTTCAGGTACAGCTCCGGCGCCACGCGCAGGTACAGGTCCAGGTCCAGCGCGTTGTGGTGGGTGGTGAACGGCTTGGCCGCCGCGCCGCCGGGGATGTAATGCATCATCGGCGTCTCGACTTCGAGGAAGTCGCGGTTGTCCAGCCAGGCACGCATGGCGCGGATGATCTTCGAGCGCTTGATGAAGACCGCGCGCGATTCCGGGGTCACGATCAGGTCGACGTAGCGCTGGCGGTAACGCTGTTCCACGTCGGAAAGGCCGTGCCACTTGTCCGGCAGCGGGCGCAGCGACTTGGTCAGCAGGCGGATCGATTCGGCCTTGACCGACAGTTCGCCGGTCTTGGTGCGGGTCAGGCCGCCTTCCACGGCGATGATGTCGCCTACGTCCCAGCCCTTGAAGGCGGTGTAGGCATCGCCCAGCACGGCGCCCTGCAGGAACAGCTGGATGCGGCCGGATTCGTCCTGGATCTGGGCGAAGCTGGCCTTGCCCATGATGCGCTTGGCCATCAGGCGGCCTGCCATCTTCACCGTGTGGTCAGTGGCTTCCAGCGCCTCGGCGGTCCACTGCTCGGCATCGGAGAATTCTTCCTGCAGGCGCCCGGCGAAGTCCTGGCGACGGAAATCGTTCGGGTACGCGATGCCCTGCCCACGCAGCGCTTTGAGTTTCTCACGGCGCTCGGCGATCAACTTGTTTTCGTCGACGGGGGGGGTATCGGTAGCTTCGCTCATGGATCTGCGGGAATCGTGTAGTGAGGGGGATGCTGCGCCGGCACAGCCGGTTGCACAGCATACCAAAACCGCCCTGCCCCGGCCCCGGCAGCGCCCGGTAGCGCCGGGCCATGCCCGGCGGTCGGTCGGCGCACGAATCCGCCGGGCGTGGCCCGGCGCTACCTCATGCATTCCCGGGAAACGCCTGCCGCAGCTCGTCCACCAGCACCCGCTGGTTTTCCGAGTAATCCACCGGCACCGATACCAGGTGCACCCCGCCCTCGTTGAAGGCCGCTTCCAGGATCGGAATGAACTGCTCGATGGCCGTCACCTCATGGCCCTTGCAGCCATAGGCCTGCGCGTACTTCACGAAATCGGGGTTGCTGAAGGTCATGCCGTAGTCGGTGAAGCCATCCACCGCCTGCTTCCAGCGGATCATGCCGTAGGCCCCATCATTGAGGATCAGCACCACCAGGTTCAGGCCAAGCCGCCGGGCGGTTTCCAGCTCCTGGCTGTTCATCATGAAACCGCCATCGCCACACACCGCCAGCACCCGCCGCTGCGGATACAGGATCGACGCCATGATCGCCGACGGCAGGCCCGCGCCCATGGTCGCCAGCGCATTGTCCAGCAGCAGCGTATTGGCCACCTGGGTGCGGTAATTGCGCGCAAACCAGATCTTGTACATGCCGTTGTCCAGCGCCACGATGCCGTCCGGCGGCATCACCTGGCGCACGTCATGCACCAGCCGCTGCGGGGTGAAGCCCGGCTCCTCGGCGCGGTCGGCCAGATGGTCCAGGATGGTCGCGCGCAGCGGCAGCAGCGCATCGGCATGTGGCACCTGGCCTTCGATGCGATCAGCCAGCTGGGTCAGCGAGCGGCCGATGTCGCCGATCACTTCCACCTGCGGGAAGTACACCTGCTCCACCGCCGCCTGCGAATAGCCGATATGGATGACCGTGGGGCCACCGGGCCGCATCACGAACGGCGGCTTCTCGGTCACCTCGTGGCCGATGGTCACGATCACATCGGCCTGGTCGATGGCCATGTGCACGTAGTCGCGCTCGGTCAGCGCGGCCGTGCCCATGTACAGGCCCGAGCCGCCGGCCACCGCGCCCTTGCCCATCTGCGTGGTGAAGAACGGAATGCCCGCACGCAGCACGAAGGCCGACAGCGCTTCGCTGGACTGCGGCCGCGAGGCCGCCGAGGCGATCATCAACAGCGGCCGCTTCGCCGCGCGGATGAGCTGTGCCGCCCGGTCCAGCGCTTCGGGGCTGGCAATGGGCCGATCCACCGCATGGGTGGGAATGAGCGATACCCCTTCCACTCCGGTGGCGGCGATGTCCTCGGGCAGCTCCAGCAGCACCGGGCCGGGGCGCTCTTCCTGGGCCACCCGGAAGGCCTCGCGCACGATGGTAGGGATCGTCCGCGCCGACACGATCTGCCGCGCCAGCTTGGTCAGCGGCTTCATGGTGCTCACGATATCCACGATCTGGAACCGCGCCTGCTTGCTGGCCACGATGCCCTTCTGCCCGGTGATCATGATCACCGGCCATGCGCCCAACAGCGCGTAGGCGGCGCCAGTGGTGAAGTTCAGCGCGCCCGGCCCCAGCGTGGCCAGACACACGCCCGGCTTGCCGGTCAGGCGGCCGTAGGTGGCGGCCATGAACACCGCCGCCTGTTCGTGGCGGGTGATGACCAGCTCGATGCTGGAATGGCGCAGCGACTCGACCACGTCGAGGTTTTCTTCGCCGGGAATACCGAAAATACGCTCGACGCCTTCGTTCTCAAGTGCGGCGACAAGCAGATCTGAACCCTTGGACATCGGAATGCCGTCCCTTCGCTGGACTGTGGGGGGAATGGTTGCAGGTGGGATGAGAGCCAGGTGTCAACGCTTGTCGAACCAGACCGTCTGCGCGTTGACGAATTCACGGATGCCAAAGTGCGAGAGCTCGCGGCCAAAGCCACTCTTCTTCACCCCGCCAATGGGCACGCGCGGGTCGGAGGCCGAGAAGCCGTTGACGAACACGCCCCCGGTCTGCAGCCGGCGGGCCAGCTGCATGGCCCTCGCGCGGTCGCCGCTCCACAGGTTGCCGCTCAGGCCGAACTCGCTCTGGTTGGCCAGCTCCACCGCATGGTCGGCATCGCGGGCGCGGCTGATCGAGGCCACCGGACCGAAGGTTTCGGTATCGAAGGCCTGCATGCCGGGCTCGACGTCCACCAGCACCGTCGGCGCGTAGAAGGCACCGGGGCGATCCAATTGATGGCCACCCACCCGCAGCTGGGCACCGGCGTCCACCGACGCCTGCACCTGCGCATGCAGCTGGTCCAGCAGGTCCTGGCGGGCCATCGGGCCAATGCGGTTGCCCGGCTCGCGCCCATCGCCGATGGTCAGCGCCTGCACCTTCTGGCAGAACTGCGCCACGAACCGATCGTAGACCGCCTCTTCAACGATGATGCGCTTGCCGGCGATGCAGACCTGCCCGGTGTTCTGGAAGCGCGAGGCCACGGCCGCGTCCACGGCGGCATCCAGATCGGCATCGGCCAGCACGATGAACGGGTCCGAGCCGCCCAGTTCCAGGACTACCTTCTTCAGCGCCTGCCCGGCCTGGGCAGCGATGCTGCGGCCGGCGGCCACGCTGCCGGTGAGGGTGACGGCGGCAATGCGATCGTCGGCAATCGCGGCACTGGTGCCGTCGCGGCTGATGTTGGCGGCGATGAACGTGCCCTCCGGCAGGCCGGCCTCACGCCAGGCGGCGTCGAGCAGCAGCGCGGTACCGACGATGTTCTCGGCCGGCTTCAGCAGGAAGCCATTGCCGCCCATCAGGATCGGCACCGCCGCGCGCATCACCTGCCAGTACGGGAAATTCCACGGCATGATGCCCAGCACCACGCCCAGCGGAAGGTAGGACACATAGGCCTGGTCGCCCGGCACCTGGGTCGGTTCATCGCGCAGGAACGGCGCGCCGTGGTCGGCGTACCAGTCGCACAGCACGGCGCATTTCTCGATCTCGGCCAGGGCTTCGGCCTGCACCTTGCCCATTTCGGCGGTGGCCAGCGCGGCCAGCGGTTCGCGGTCACGGCGCAGCACCGCGGCCATGGCGCGCAGGACGCCCGCGCGCTGTTCCAGGGTGTAGCCGCTCCAGGCGGCGAAGCCGTCCTGGCCGCGCTGCAGGATCGTTTCCAGTTCGGCGGCGCTGGCGAACGGGTGCTCGGCGATCACCTGGCCGGTAGCCGGGTCGCGGGAGATGGCGGTACTGGGGGCAGCGGACATGCAGGTCTCCTGTTGTCTCGACAGCGGGCGGGCAGCCCGTGTCCTGCACAGCAATGTGGACCTGTTCGAGGGCAGCAACAAGGCGTCTGCTTATCCTGTGACCTGCACTTACCTGTATAGGGGGGGTTATGGCAGGGCTTGCAGCCCTGCACCTGCCTGGAGCAACGGCAACGTCAAGGTCAAAAGCTGGCTATCCGTGGATTGGCGGGGCGATGTCGGATCACGGGGACGCCGCAAGTACGTCCTTGTAGGCTTGGCAGCCGCATCCATGCGGCTGACACCCCGCAATCCGACACCGCCCCACCTTCGACAGGTTCACGCGATCTGTCGGAACGGCATGACGCTGCTGGTGGTGGGTGCCGACCGTTGGTCGGCACGGGGTCCGTCGGAACGGGGATGTGCTCGGGTAGGTGTCGACCTTGGTCGACACAGTAGCAACTGTCTTGTCAGGGGCTGCCGAGGGCCACCTCGGCGTCCCGC
>NZ_JACVUD010000123.1:0-11801 GCF_016624905.1 Stenotrophomonas sp. S49
CCCCCCCGCGCCCGGGCCCCCCCCCCCCCCCCCGCCCGGCCCGGCCCCCCCCCCCCCCCCCGCGACAGGTGCTGATCAGTTAAGTCGAGCATGGCTCGACGCTGCATCTGCCACACCCGCTGCCGGTGGCCCCTGCAACTGCAGCAGCAGGCCATTGATCACCCGCGCCCGACCGCGAACGTGGTACCCCAGCGTGGTCAGGCCGATGCCGGCGACGATCAGCAGCAGCAGCGACCAGGCGATCGCCAGGCCAACCACATGCTGCACACCGTTGCGCAGCCAGTGGTCGCGTTGCCACGCCTGGCTGCCTGCCGAATAGGGAAGCTTGGCCTTGGCTTCGAAGCGCGCACGGATCACCGCGGGCACGGCGATGCCGATGTCCTCGCCGCGGGCGATGGCCAGGCCGGTGTCGTTCAGGGGCGCGGAGGCGCGTGCCAGTGAGCGCTGCGCCTGTAGATAGCCCTGCCATTGCGGGCTGAGCGCGGCAAATCCCGGGCTGTCGATGAGTGCGGGCAGCTGAGTGCTGTCGAGCTTGCTGCCATCGCCGGCCTCAGACCGGCTGAAGTCGGGACTGACAAAGCCGTTGCCCACCAACAGGGCCACCAGCACCGAGCCACCGATCACGAACGAGAAGGTGAAGTGGCGCACGCCGCGGTTGAGCAGCACCCTGCGCAGGCCGAATCCCATCCAGACCAGCAGGCCACCCACGATGCTCAGGTTGGCCAATGCCAGCAGGGCCAGCGTCGAAGGCACATTGCCGTAGCCGGCGGGAACGTGCGCCGACGGCGGATTGCCGGTCAGGCCCTGCAGCAGCATGATGGACAGCAGCGCCGTGGCCGGCAGCACCGCGAAACACGCCAGACCCAGGGTGCGCGCGAACGAACCCCGGCGGTACAGCGCGCGCAGGCCGGGAACGGCTTCGACCCGCGGCTGCAACGCTGCCGGCACCTGCAGTGGATCGGTCCTGGAAGACGTCATGCCGGTGCTCCGGAGGTGCGCAGCAGCTGCTGCAGGGCCTGTTTCAGCTGGTCTTGTGCTTGTGCCGCACGCGCCACCATCTGCGGGCTGGCGTTGTCGCTGTTCTGCAGTGCCTGGATGGTCTGCCGCCAGATCGGCAGCAGGATCTGCACGGTTTCGCAGTAGCGGTCGAGCAGTTCAATGGCGTGGTTGCGCGCCAGCTGCACCTGGATGCGGCTCATCGAATGGCTGGCCAGCAGCGCGGTCAGGTTCGCCACCCGCCGCTGCAGGCGTTCCACGGGGCGGTCCAGCACCAGCGGATCGTCGCTGGCGCCGCTGTCGGCCGGCAGTTCCTGCAGGAACTGCACGCCTGCATCGATGTAGATCTGCAGGCGCGCCCCCTGTTCGTCGTGTGCATCCAACTGTGCATTCAAGCGGTCCACGCTGCTGCGCACCGCTGCGGCCTGGTGCTCGACTTCGGACAGCACGTCACCGTTACCGCCCATCGCGATGCGCCGGCGCAGCCGCCGTTCGATATCGGCACCGGTGAACCGGTCCCACCAGCTGGCGCGTTCCAGCAGTGCATTGGGGTCGTGTTCGGAAAGGCGGCTGACCAGATCGGCCAGTGCCCGGGCCAGCGCGTGGGCACTGCCTTCCTGCCACGCCGGCTCCGCACTGACGCTGGCCAGGTCGGCCGGTCCGTAGCGGCCGATGTCGATGCGCCCCAGAAACAAGGCCGGCAGCACATCGCGCTTGAGTTGCTCGACGCTGAGCGGCGCGCTGTCAGGCGCAGGGTGTACGGTGGGAAGCGGTGGCGGCACGGGATGGGACATTGGAATTCCGTTTCAGCGGTGGCGCAGCGTGTGGGCTGCCGCTGTCGATAGCGGCTGCCGCCGAGTGTAATGGAGTGCGCGCGGCCCCTTGGCACTACCGGTGGTGGCCGCCGCGGCGCTATGGTCGTGCTCTTCCCATTGCCGGTGGATGCCCATGCCGTCGTTGCGTCGCCTGTCCCTGCTGCTTGCCCTGGCGCTGAGTGCGCCGCTGTCTGCCCACGCCGTTGAATTCAGCGCGCAGGAACTGGCCCGAGCCAAGGCCCTGCAGCAGCGCCTGCTGACCCTGGACAGCCACCTGGATACGCCGGCCAACTTCGGCCGCAGCGGCTTTGACATCGAACAGCGCCACGACCACAACGCGCTCTCCCAGGTCGACTACCCGCGCATGGTGGATGGCGCACTGGATGGCGGCTTCTGGGCCATCTACACCGACCAGGGCGACCGCAGCGCTGCCGCCCACCTGGCCGAGCGCGACCATGGCCTGCAGCGCCTGCTGGAGATCCGGCAGATGCTGGCCGCCAACCCCGAGCGCTTCGCGCTGGCGCTGACCGCCGATGATGCCGCGCGGATCAAGGGCGAAGGCAAGCGCGTGGTCTACATCAGCATGGAAAACGCCAGCCCGCTGGTGGCCGACCCCACGCTGCTGAGCTTCTACCACCGTGCCGGCCTGCGCCTGCTCAGCACCGTGCATTTCGCCAACAACGAATTCGCCGATTCGGCCACCGATCCCAAGGGGCCGGAGTGGAAAGGCCTGAGCCCGGCCGGCAAGGACCTGGTGCGCGCGGCGGTGAAGCTGGGCATCGTCATCGACCAGTCGCACGCGTCAGATGCCGTATTCGACGATCTGCTGGCGATGATGCCGGTGCCGTTCGTGCTGTCGCACAGTTCGGCCAAGGCGGTCTACAACCACCCGCGCAATCTGGATGATGCGCGCCTGCGCAAGCTGGCCAAGGCCGGTGGGGTGATCCAGGTGAACGCCTACGGCGGCTATCTGATCGACACCGGCAAGACGCCCGAACGCAAGCAGGCCGAAGAAGCGCTGAGCAGGAAGATGGGGGGCTGGGAAGGCATGACCATCGCCCAGGGCGTCGCCCTGCAGCAGGCCGAGCAGGCACTGGACCACGAACATCCGGTACGCCACGCGAGCCTGGACGACTTCTTCGCCCACTTCGAGCACATCCTGAAGGTGGTCGGCCCCGAGCACGTGGGCATCGGCCTGGACTGGGATGGCGGTGGCGGCCTGAGCGATCTGCCCGATGTCAGCCAGCTGCCGAAGATCACCGCCTGGCTGCTGCGCAAGGGCTACACCGAGCAGCAGATTGCCGACATCTGGGGCGGCAACCTGCTGCGGGTGATGCGCCAGGCGCAGGCCTACGCCGAGACCTGATCGGGACCGCGTGATCGCCGGGCCATGCTCGGCGACGCGGATCAGCGCGCGATCACCGCATTGCGGCGGCTGTACACGAAGTACAGCACCAGGCCGACCACGTTCCACAGCAGGAAATACAGCTGGGTGGTGTGCGGCAGGCTGATGAACAGGTAGATGCAGCCCAGTGCGGCCAGCGGTCCCACCACGAACGCCAGCGGCGTGCGGAAACTGCGTTCGCGGTTGGGTTCGCGCAGGCGCAGCACCACCAGGCAGATGCCCACGGCGGTGAACGCGGCGAGGGTACCGGCGTTGGCCAGCGCCGCGATCTCGTCCAGGCGCGCCACACCGGCCAGCGCCGACACCACCACGGCGGTGAACAGCGTGGTCGCCACCGGCGTACCGGTGCGCGCGCTGACCTTGGACAGGCGGCGCGGCAGCAGGCCATCACGGCTCATCACGAAGAAGATGCGGCTCTGGCCATACAGGAAGGCCAGCAGCACGGTCGGCAGGGCAATGATGGCGACCACGCCGATGAACATGGCGGCCTTGGGGCTGCCGAGTTCACGCATGATCAGTGCCAGCGGCTCGGCGCTCTGGCCAAACACCGCATAGCTCATCGCGCCCACGGCGGCCAGCGCCACCAGCACGTACACGATGGTGCAGCCAACCATCGAACCGATGATGCCGATCGACAGATCACGGCCCGGGTTCTTGGTTTCTTCGGCCGCGGTGGAAATGGCATCGAAGCCATAGAACGCGAAGAAGATGATGGCCGCTGCCGCCATCACGCCGCGCTCCACGCCGTCCGGCCCCATGGATTTGGCGAAGCCGTGCGGCATGAACGGTTGCAGGTTGCTGCTGTCGAAGGCGGGCAGGGCCACGGCCACGAATACCGCCAGCGCGATCAGCTTGAACACCACCAGGATCGCGTTGAGGGTGGCGCTTTCCTTGGTGCCGGCCATCAGCATCAGCGCCACCAGCCAGGTGATGACGATGGCCGGCAGGTTGATGAAGCCACCGGCCACGTGCGGCCCGGCGGCCAGCGCTGCGGGCAGGGTGATGTCGATGCCGAACTGGGTGTGCACCCACTGCAGGAAACCAACGAAGTAGCCCGACCAGCCCACCGCCACGGTACTCACCACCAGCGAGTACTCCAGGATCAGGCTCCAGCCCACCACCCAGGCGAACACTTCGCCCAGCGCGCTGTAGCTGTAGGTATAGGCGCTGCCGGCGGCCGGCATCATGGTCGACAGTTCGGCGTAGGACAGCGCCGCGCAGGCGCACACCGCGCCGGCGATGGCGAAGGAAATCAGCACTGCCGGACCGGCCAGGTTGGCGCCCACGCCGATCAGCGTGTAGATGCCGGTGCCGACAATGGCGCCGATACCCAGGGCGATCAGGTGCGGCCAGCTGAGGGTCGGGACCAGGCGCCGGCCGGCTTCATGGTCGGTGACGGAATCTAGGGACTTGCGCCGGAGCAGGGACATGCAGGCCTCGGAAGGGGATGACTTGGAACGACAAGTTCCCGAGTGTGACCCAACGCAGCGCAGCATTACCACTGACGGGGGTCATGCCGCCCTGTCGCGCGCTGCGCCCCGACCAGGGTGACGGAATCGGCATAAACGGTCACCCGGTCACGTCGGGCGTACCCGACGGCCTCGGGTTGGTAGAGTCGAGCTTGCTCGACTGCTTTGCGCTCTTCGTAGAGTCGAGCTTGCTCGACTGCTCCTGCGCACGGCAGTCGAGCAAGCTCGACGTTACGGTGCCAGGTCGATGCCGCGACGCTTCGGGTCGACCACCGGAGCGGCGCCAGCCGCAGTCAGCTGCGCCAGCACCGTTTCAAAGTCGTGTTCGCGACCGAAGGCATGTTCTTCCAAGGTCAGCGGCAGCAGCTGCAGGAAATCGAAGCGGCCGGAGGGCAGCTGCTGTGGGCCGGGGAAATGCGGCGAGGGAATGAACACCATCGCCTGCAGTTCGCTTTCGGCACGGTCCACCGGCATGCCCAGCTTCAACCGATGCCACGGCGCCAGCGGCCCGCCCGGCATGCGCGAATGGCACAGCAGCAGCTGGTAGGCGGTGAACCAGCGCAGGGTGGTCAGTGCCCACGGCGCTTCGTCGCGCGTTTCCAGCAGCAGTTCGACACCAAAGCCCGAATCGCCGTCCTCGTGCGCACCTTCCCAGGCGTTGGACAGGCCCGAGCTGACATACACCCAGTGCCGGCGCTCGCCATGTGGGGGGCAGGCGAATACGCCCACGTGCAGCCAGCGCGGATCGATGTCCTCCTGCTGGAACACCCCGTGCAGCAGGTCCATGTCCAGCGGGTAGATGCCCGGGCCGGTGTCGCCGAAGTGCTGCTTGTACAGGGTCTCTTCGCGGATTTCCCAGCTGCGTTCGAGCAGGGTGTCGTCGTCCATGGGGAGCATCGTGCGTCCTTGGCGGTTGCGGGCGGGGCGGCAGGATAGCGCGGCCCCGCCCGTCGTTTCAGCGGTCCACCGTGGCCAGCACGGCTTGCGGGTAGCGTTCTCCGGCCGCCGCATGCAGCGGGAACACCGCATCCAGTCGTGCCAGCACGTCCGCGTCCAACTGCACCTGCAGCGCGCCCAGGTTTTCCTGCAGCCGTGGCAGGCGCGTGGTGCCCGGGATCGGCACCAGGTGCGGACCCTGCGCCAGTACCCAGGCCAGGGCCAGCTGTGCCGGAGTGATCTCCAGCTCGGCGGCCAGCGCCTGCACCTGCGCCACGAGCGCCAGGTTGCGGGCGAAGTTGTCGCCCTGGAAGCGCGGCGAACTGCGGCGGTAGTCGCCGGCCTCGAAATCATCCGGGCTGCGGATGGCACCGGTCAGGAAGCCCCGGCCCAGCGGCGAATACGGCACGAAGCCGATGCCCAGTTCGGCGGTGGTGGCCAGCACCCCATTCTGTTCCGGTTCGCGCGACCACAGCGAGTACTCGCTCTGCACTGCGGTGATCGGGTGCACCGCGTGGGCGCGGCGGATCGTGGCCGCCGAGGCCTCGGACAGGCCCAGCCAGCGCACCTTGCCCTGTTCCACCAGCCGCGCCATCGCACCGACGGTGTCTTCGATCGGCACCGCCGGGTCGACGCGGTGCTGGTAGTACAGGTCGATGTGGTCCACGCCCAGCCGGCGCAGGCTGTCCTCGCAGGCGGCCTGCACGTATTCCGGGCGGCCGTCGATGCCCCGTGCCTGCGGGTTGCCCGGGTCCAGCTTCAGGCCGAACTTGCTGGCCAGGAACACCTCGTTGCGGCGCCCGGCGATGGCGCGGCCGAGCAGGCGTTCATTGCTGTGCGGGCCGTATACATCGGCGGTGTCGAGCAGGGTGACGCCACGGTCCAGGGCCTGCTGGATCAGGGCGATGGCCGCGTCTTCGCTGCCGCGCCCGCCGTAGAAGGCACTCATGCCCATGCAGCCCAGCCCAAGGGCGGAAACCGTAGGGCCGGCGGGGCCGAGGGTGCGGGTGGTCATCGGTGTGGGGTTCATCGGGAAGTCTCCGGGTGGAAGTGGTCAGGCGCGCGGCTGCAGGCGGGTGCCGCCGCTCATCAACAGGCGTGGCAGCGGCATCTGCAGGAAGTCGTGCGGGAAGGACGGGGCGACGGCGCTGATCGCGTCCAGTCGGGCGATGACGTCGGTAGGCAGCTGCAGGTCCAGCGCGTCCAGGTTGTGCTCGAGCTGGCCCAGGGTGCGGGCGCCAACGATGGGCAGGGCACCGGCAGCGGGGCGCTGCATCAGCCAGGCCAGCGCGACCTGGGCCGGGGAGTGCGACAGGTCCTGGGCGATCTGTCGGACTTCATCGGTGATCTGCAGCGAACGTGTAGTCAACGCGCCGTTGATCAGGGCGACGTTGCGGCGTGAGCCCCCCGGCGTGGCATCCAGCGCCTCGGGCGGGGCCAGATCGGCGGCGCTGTACTTGCCGGTCAGCACCCCGCTGCCCAGCGGCGACCAGGCCACCACGCCCAAGCCCAGCGCCTGCGCCATCGGCAGCAGTTCGTGTTCCACGCTGCGCTGGATCAGGCTGTACTCGATCTGCAGCGCCACCAGCGGGGCCCAGCCACGCAGGTCGGCCAGGGTCTGCATGCGTGCGATCTGCCAGGCCGGTGTATCGGAAATGCCGGCGTAGAGCACCTTGCCACTGCGGACCAGATCGTCGAAGCCGCGCATCACCTCATCGACGCCGGTGGTGTCGTCCCAGGCGTGCAGGTACAGCACGTCCAGGTAGTCGGTACCGAGCCGGCGCAGACTGTCCTCCACCGAGCGCAGCATGCTCTTGCGGTGGTTGCCGGCGTTGTTGGGGTCGCCCGGTACGGTGGCCAGGGTGTACTTGCTGGCAATCACCAGGCGGTCGCGCCGGCCCCGGGCGAAACGGCCTAGCAGGGTTTCGGCGCTGCCATTGGTGTAGTTGTTCGCCGTATCGACGAAATTGCCGCCACGTTCGACGTAGGCGTCGAAGATGCGACGGGCCTCGGCTTCATCCGCGCCCCAGCCCCAGTCGGCGCCGAAGGTCATCGTGCCCAGGGCCATCGGGCTGACCCGCAGGCCGGAGCGGCCCAGCAGGCGGTAGTGGTCGAGCGACATTGCAGGTCTCCATCACGCAGGCGGTACATCCGCCGGAGAAGCCAGCTTGCTCCTGTGGATCATGTGGATAAACTGCGTACAACCGGACTCACCTTGAAGGAGGGCTTCACAATGGACGCCTCTGCGCCGCTTACCGCCGTGGTCGCCTTCGTCCACGTGGCCGACCATGCCAGTTTCACCCGCGCTGCCGACGCCCTGGGGGTATCGACCTCGGCGCTGTCGCAGAGCGTGCGCGCGCTGGAAGCACGGATGGGCGTGCGCCTGCTGCAGCGGACCACGCGGCGGGTGGGCCTGACCGAACACGGCGCACGCTTCCTGCAGCGCGTGCGCGGCGGCCTGGAGCAGATCGACCAGGCCTTCGCCGAGCTGGACAGCGCGCGCTCGGTGCCGGCCGGGCGGCTGCGGGTGACCCTGCCGCGCATCGTCGCCGATCGCATGGTGCTGCCGCGGCTGCCCGATTTCCTCGCCCGCTACCCGCAGGTGCAGGTGGAACTGTGCGTGGACCCGGCGCTGACCGATCTGGTGGCCGAGGGCTTCGACGCCGGCATCCGCCTGGGCGAATCGCTGGCGCAGGGGATGATTGCCGTGCCGGTTGGACCGCCCGAGCGACAAGTGGTGGTGGCCACGCCAGCCTACTTCGAACGCCATGGCGTGCCACAGACCCCGCACGACCTGCAGGACCATGCCTGCATCGTGCACCGGCTGGCCAACGGCCGGCTGATGCCCTGGGAATTCAGCCGCCAGGGCCACGACCTGGAGGTGGAAGTGACCGGGCGGCTGGTGTTCAACGATGCCGGTGTCGCCCATCGCGCCGTGCTGGATGGTCTGGGCATGGCCCAGGGCTTCGCCTCGCTGGTGGCCGACGACATTGCCGCCGGCCGCCTGCGCAGCGTGCTGCAGGAGTGGCAGCCGCCATTCCCCGGCTTCCACCTGTACTACCCGGCGCGCGAACAGATGGCGCCCAAGCTGCGGGTGTTCATCGACCACCTGCGCGCGGGAATGCCTGAGCGGTAAACGCCGCTGCCCTGGTGGTGGCCAACCTTGGTTGGCCGCCGTTGATCCAGCGCAGTCGAGCAAGCTCGACTCTACCGGGCTGTCTTACCCGTTCAACCCCAGGCGGATACCGAAGCCGACCAGGAACAGGCCGGCCACCCGGCGCAGCGCCGTGCTCACGCGCGGGTGCTGGATCAACCGCCGCCGCGCCAGGTTGCCCGCACCGATCAGCAGCGAGCAGTAGGCCACGCTGACTACGAAGATGATGCCGGCCAGCGCCGCGAACGTGGCGATGCCGTGGTGCGCGGTGGGATCGATGAACAGCGGCAGGAAGGCCATGTAGAACAGGATCGCCTTCGGATTGAGCAGGCTGACCAGGATCGCCTGCTGGAAATAGCGGCCGGGCTGCATGCGGATCGGGCCGCCATCGCCGCCATCAGGCTTCGGCGTGCGCAGCAGGCTGATGCCCACCCACACCAGGTAGGCCGCGCCCAGGTACTGCACGGCGTGGAATACCAGCGGGTTGGCTTTCAGCAGCGCGGCCACGCCGGCCAGGGCGAGCCACATCAGGATCTGGTCACCGAGCAGCAGGCCGGCCAGCGCGGTGTAGCCGCCGCGCACGCCACCACGGCCGGTGGCCGTGAGCAGGGTGAAGGTGCCGGGCCCGGGCAGGGCAAGGAACACCAGTACGGCGAGCAGGAACGTCCACAGGTCCTGGATGCCCATCCACGGCATGGCATGGCTCATTGTTGTTGCGGGGGGGCGCCATTGTCGGCCACCGCGCTGGCCGCGGACAGGGGGCCGCCGTCGCCAGCGGGCAGGCCGGACAGCAGCGGTTGCAGGTGCTGGTGCAGCTGCGCGTGCAGTTGCCGCACCGCCGGCGAGAACTGCTTGCGGTGCGGGCAGACCAGCTGCAGCGGAATATGGCTGCCCACGCCACCCAGCAGCACCTGCAGGCGGCCTTCCAGCACGTCCTGGCGCAGGTCCAGCCAGGATTTGTAGGTGATGCCTTCACCGGCCACCGCCCAGCGCCGCACCACGTCGGCGTCGTCGCAGACCAGTGGACCGCGCACCGGCACCACCACCCGCCGGCCGTCCACCTCGAAGGCCCAGCGGTCGTAGGTGCGTCCGCCAAGCTGATAGGCCAGGCAGTCGTGCTCGCGCAGATCCTCCAGGCGTGCCGGCACACCGCGCCGCTGCAGATAGCCCGGTGATGCGGCCAGCACGCGGCGATTGCCCTCCAGCAGGGGCAGGGCCACGTAATTGGCATCGTCGAACTGGCCCAGGCGGATCGCCACGTCCACCGGGTCGCGGAATACATCGGCAACTTCGTCGGACAGCCGCAGGTGCAGGCGCAGCTTCGGATGTGCGGCGCGGAAGGTCGCCAGCCACGGCAGCAGCAGGTTGCGGCCGAAATCCGACGGCGCCGACAACTGCAGGGTGCCGTGCAGTTCGGCCGCGTCGCCCTGCACCCGTGCCTGGCCCTCGCGCAGGGTGACCAGCACTTCCTGCGCATAGGGCAGGTACAGCGCACCTTCGCCGGTCAGGCGCAGGCTGCGGGTGGTGCGCACGAACAGGCGCAGATCCAGCTCGCGTTCCAGCCGCGCCACCGCGGCGGCCACCTGGCCAGGCAGCAGGTCGGCTTCGCGCGCGGCCTGCGAGAAGCTGCCCAGGGCGGCGGTGCGGACGAACAGCTGCAGGTCGTCGAAGCGGATCATTTTCATCGCCAGAGTGAAAGTGCTGACTGATTCTGCGCCTTTCCCGGCAGGCGTGCGCGGCGCACGCTGTGCCTTCCTTTCCCCCTTGGACCGCCCCATGCGCGCCATTGCCTATACCCACGCCGGCCTGCCCATCGATGACCCCCAGGCCCTGGTCGATATCGATCTGGACCTGCCCCAGCCCGGCCCGCGCGATCTTCGCGTGGCCGTGCGCGCGGTGGCCGTGAACCCGGTCGACACCAAGGTTCGTCGCAGCGCCGCCACAGAAAGCCCGCGCGTGCTGGGTTGGGATGCGGTGGGCGTGGTCGACGCCGTGGGCAGCGAGGTGACCCTGTTCCAGCCGGGCGACGCGGTGTACTACGCCGGCGTGATCGACCGCCCCGGCAGCAATGCCGAATACCAGTTGGTGGACGAGCGCAGTGTTGGCCGCGAGCCCGCCACGCTGGACGATGCCGCGGCGGCAGCCCTGCCGCTGACCGCGATCACCGCCTGGGAGCTGCTGTTCGACCGCCTGCGCATTGCCGAGGGCGGTGGTGAAGGGCAGACCCTGCTGGTGATCGGCGCCGCTGGCGGCGTCGGCTCGATCCTGGTGCAGCTGGCGCGCCAGCTGACCCAGCTGACGGTGATCGGCACCGCCTCGCGCCCCGATACCCAGGACTGGGTGTACGCCATGGGCGCCCACCACGTGATCGACCACAGCCTGCCGCTGGCCGAAGGCCTGGCCCGGCTGGGCATCGCCCAGGTGGAACACGTGGCCAGCCTGACCCACACCGACCAGCACTACGCGCAGATCGTGGAGGTGCTGGCGCCACAGGGCCAGCTGGGGCTGATTGATGACCCGGGCCAACTGGACGTGATGTCGCTCAAGCGCAAGGCGCTGTCGCTGCACTGGGAACTGATGTTCACCCGCCCGCTGTTCAAGACGGCGGACATGCAGAAGCAGCACGATCTGTTGAACCGGGTGGCCGAACTGATCGATGCCGGCGTGCTGCAGACCACGCTGGGCGAGCACTTCGGGCGCATCAACGCGGCCAACCTGCGCCGCGCGCACGCACTGCTGGAAAGCCACCGCGCCAAGGGCAAGATCGTGCTGGAAGGCTGGTGAGGGTTCCAGCCAACGGCTGAGCCCCTCGTGGCTGTGGGTTGGTCGCGGAAAGCAAAACCCTGCGCTTGGTCGGGCGGGTTGGGTTCGCGGGACACGCCGCAAGTCCCCCTCCGGGGCCCGGCCCAGCCGCTGGCGGCTGGGTGTTCGGGCGCTTGCGAAGCAGTGCTTCGCAAGCAAAGCGCCCTCACCCTTGTAGCCTCGGTCGCGCCATCCATGGCGCTCACGCCCCCGCAACCGGACCC
>NZ_JACVUD010000124.1:0-11655 GCF_016624905.1 Stenotrophomonas sp. S49
GGGGGCGCCGCGGGGGCCGGCGCGGCCGCCCCCCCCCCCCCCCCCCCCCCCCCCCCCCCCCCCCCCGCCATCCCCAGGAAGCCAGCTTTTGACGTTGACGTTGACGTTGACGTTGACGTTGACGTTGACGTCAGGTGCAGGGCTGCAAGCCCTGCAGACCACACCCACCCCCTACCAAGGTAGGGCGGCCCGGGCGCCAGCCCGGCACTATGCTCGAACCCATGACTTTGTCTGGGAGGGCTGCGTCATGAACTACGAAGAAACCTACCGCCGCTCGATCGACGAGCCGGAGGCATTCTGGGGCGAGGAAGCCAAGCGCATCCATTGGCATACCCCGCCAAAGCAGGTGCTCGATTACAGCAACCCGCCGTTCCGTCGCTGGTACGTCGGCGGCGAAACCAATCTCTGCTACAACGCCGTCGATCGCCATCTGGCCGATCGCCCCGACCAGCTGGCGCTGGTGGCGGTGTCCACCGAAACCAATGTCACCCGCGAGATCACTTACCGCCAGCTCCATCGCGAAGTGAATGACTTCGCTGCGGTGCTGCAGCACCTGGGCGTGGGCAAGGGCGACCGGGTGGTGATCTACATGCCCAACATGGCCGAAGCCGTGTTCGCCATGCTTGCCTGCGCGCGCATAGGCGCGGTGCATTCAGTGGTGTTCGGTGGCTTTGCCGCGCACAACCTGGCACTGCGCATCGACGATGCCAGGCCCAGACTGCTGATCGCCGCCGACGCCGGCATGCGCGGTGGCAAGGTCATTCCGTACAAGGGCATGGTCGATGCCGCCTGTGCCGAGGCGGCCAATCCGCCGCCGCATGTGCTGATTGTCTCGCGCGGGCTGGATGTTGCCGAACCGCGCGTGCCGGGGCGCGATGTGGACTACGCCGAACTGCGCGCGCAGGTGGGCGAGGTGGATGTGCCGGTCACCTGGCTTGAATCGAGCGAGCCCAGCTATCTGCTCTACACCTCCGGTACCACCGGCAAGCCCAAGGGCGTGCAGCGCGATGTGGGCGGCTATGCGGTGGCCATGGCGCAGTCGATGGAAACGGTGTTCGACTGCCGCCCGGGCCAGGTAATGTTCTCCACCTCGGATGTGGGCTGGGCCGTCGGTCATTCCTACAACGTGTATGGCCCGCTGATCGGCGGCTGCACGTCACTGCTGTACGAAGGGCTGCCGACCAACCCGGACCCGGGCATCTGGTGGGCGCTGTGCGAGCAGTACGGCGTGCGCACGATGTTCTCCTCGCCTACGGCGATCCGCGTATTGAAGAAGCACGATGCCGACTTCATCCACCGCCATGACCTGGATGCGCTGAAGTACCTGTTCCTGGCCGGCGAGCCGCTGGATGAGCCTACCGCGCACTGGATCAACGATGCGCTGGGCAAGCCGATCATCGACAACTACTGGCAGACCGAAACCGGTTGGCCGGCGCTGACCCTGCTTCCGGGCCTGGATATGAAGCCGGTGCGCTTCGGCTCGCCGGGCTTCCCCAACCTCGGTTACCGCATGAAGGTGATCGATGAGAACACCGGTGAAGAAGTCGCCGCTGGGCAGAAGGGCGTGCTGGTGGTCACCCCGCCGTTGCCGCCGGGCTGCATGAGCACGGTGTGGAACGACGATGCGCGCTTCATGCAGAGCTACTTCAGCCACTTCAAGGAACTGCTGTACAGCTCGCTGGACTGGGCGATCCGCGATGACGATGGCTACACCTTCATCCTCGGCCGCACCGACGATGTGATCAACGTGGCCGGCCATCGGCTGGGTACGCGTGAGATCGAAGAAGCCATTTCCGGGCACCCGCGCGTGGCCGAGGCGGCGGTGATCGGGGTGAAGGACGAGCTGAAGGGGCAGGTGCCGCTGGTGTTCGTGACCCTGAAGCAGGGCTTGCAGGGCGATGATCCGGCGCCGGTGGTGGCCGAGATGATGGCCGCCGTTACCGCTTCACTGGGTGCGGTGGCGCGGCCGGCGCACATCCACGTGGTCAATGCGCTGCCCAAGACCCGTTCGGGCAAGCTGCTGCGGCGCTCGCTGCAGGCGCTGGCCGAACAGCGCGATCCGGGCGATCTGTCCACCCTGGACGATCCGGGCGCGTTGGAAGAGATCCGCCGCGCGCTGGGGCGCTGACCGCTTGGGTAGCGCCGGGCCATGCGCGGCGTGCGAAGCGGACGGAAAGGCCGCCAGGCATGGCCTGGCGCTACCAAACCTCCGGCGGAACATGCGCTAAGCTCGGCCTTGGGGAGCGCACCCCGCGGGGCGCGCAGATACGGCGCACCAAGCAAGGGGGATGCATGGCATTGCTGCATGGCAAGACGGCCGCTGGCCGCCAGGAAATCGAAGACCGCGGCCGGCGCCTGCCGGCGGCGCTGCGTTCGCTGCTGCTGATGGTCGACGGGCAGCGCAACGACACTGAACTGCAGGCGCTGTTCGAAGGCCTGCGTGCGCCACCGGATGCGCTGCAGCAGCTCAGCGCGATGGGCCTGATCGAGGTGGTCGGCGGCGCCGCCGACGCGGTGCCCACGCGCGGCATCAGCAGTGGGCGCGAACAGGATCCGGCGCTCTACCAGCAGCTGTATGACGCAATGAGCGAGGCGGTGCGCCGCCATCTGGGCCTGAAGGGCTACTTCCTGCAGCTGAAGATCGAGCGCTGCAAGGATGCGCTGGCACTGGAGCGGCTGTGCCCGGAACTGCTTGCGGCCGTGGGCAGTGCGCGCAGCCCGGCACTGGCCCAGCGCTGGTGGCAGGAAACCCAGGCGCGCCTGGCCACCACCGTCGCCGGGGTCGTGCCCGGCTGATGCAGGGCGTACAGTGGCCTGCTCTTTCCACTGGAAGCGCCACGTGCAGGACGACATCGACGACACCGATACCCCCGGCTGGGATGCGATCAATGCGGCCCTGGCGACGCTGTATGCCGGGCAGACGCCGCAGCATTTCGGCACGGCACTGCCCTATACGCTGGGCGGCCAGGATCCGCTGGATGGCATCAGCGTGTACTGGGCCGATGCGCCGCAACCGCATTGGCACTACGTGACCTACGGCTTTTCCGAGCTGTATGCGAAGGAAAGCAGCGATGCGCAGGTCAGTGGCTATGGGTTCGAGCTGACCTTCCGCCTGGCCGCCAGTGCCGGTGAAAGGGCCGGCAGCACCCCGCCGGTGTGGCCGATGAACCTGCTGCAGAACCTGGCGCGCTATGTGTTCGGCAGCGGCAACGTGTTCGAGGATGGCCACCATCTGAATGCCAACGGCCCGATCGCGCTGGAGACCGACACCCGCCTATGCCACCTGGCCTTCGTGGCCGACCCGCAGCTGCCGCCGCGCGACACCGGCAACGGTCACCTGCAGTTCCTGCAGCTGGTTGGCTTGACCGACGAGGAAATGGAAGCGATCAGGCGCTGGTCGACCCGCGGCGTGCTGCAGGTGCTGCAGCCGGCCATGCCGCTGTGGATCAGCGATCTGCACCGCGGCAACCTGCTGGATGATCCGGTGCTGGCCGCGCAGGTGCAGGAAGGCAGCCAGCGCGAAGGGTCGACCACCGGCATGCTGTTCGTCGAGACGCTGCGCTGGCGCCAGCAGGACGGCGTGACCACGCTGGTGCTCGGCGCGGGCCAGGTGCACAGCGTTGCCGAACTGCTGGGTCTTCGCCTGCGCCACGGCAAGCCGCTGGAACTGGTCAGCGGTGAACGGCAGTGGACGTTCGCCCCGGGCGGGGCAGAGGCTGCCACGGCGATCGACGATGACAGCGTGTACTGGGTGCTGGACGAGGCCGGCCTGCAGGCGGCTGCGGCGCTTGCCGCGCAGCGCGGGGTCTACCCGCTGGATGCGGCGCTGCAGATCGAGGTGGTGCCGACCCAATTGCGCGACGGCAAGGGCAATGTGATCCGCGAGATCGGCTGAGCGTACCGCTGAAGCCCATGGGGTCGGAGCCGTCTGCTGCGCAGGCGGATCCGACCCCCACTGGCATCAGGCCAGGCCTTCGGCCTTCAGCACGGCCTGCACGCCGGCGTCGGCGTCCATGCGCGCCTTGTAGGCGGCCAGGTTGTCCAGACCGGACAGGTCCACCTTGGTGCCGGCTGCCCAGCGCAGGGTGATGTAGAAGTACGGGTCGGCGAAGCTGCGGAAACCGGCCAGCCAGGGCTTGTCGGCCAGCTGCTTGTCGGCGGTTTCGAACAGGGCGCGCAGGCGCTTGTGGGCGGCGGCGCGGATCGCGTCGTACTGGCCTTCGTCGGCAATGAACTTGCCCGGCGCGAACAGCGGCGAGAACGCCGGGTGCACGTCGGAATTGACGAAGGACAGCCAGCGGGCTGCTTCGGCGCGCTGGCGCGGGCTGCCATCGCCGCCCAGGCCGGCCTGCGGGAAGCTGTCGGCGATGTAGCCCATGATGGCCGCGTTCTGCACCAGCACGAAGTCACCATCGACCAGGGCCGGGACGGCGCCTGCCGGATTGATCTTCAGGAATTCCGAACCCTTCAGGGTGTCCTTGTTCAGCAGTTCCACTTCGAACGGCTGGCCGGTCCACTGCAGGGCGATGTGGTCGGCGGTGGAGCAGGCACCGGGCTTGCTGTACAGCTTCATGGGAACTCCAGGGTAGGGCGTGGTGGAAACACCCACTATCCCAGAGCCCCGGCAGCGGCGGCAACGCTGCCGCCGGCAACAGATCGTTACGACTGGCGAGGCTTGAGGTTCTGCACCTTATAGAAGGTGTGATCGCCGATGGTGGCCACCTGGTAGGCGTTGCGCCAGTTCGGGCTGGCAATGGCCAGTGCGGCGAAGTGGCTGGCGCCGGGCACGATCTCGCGGCGTTCGCCGGCCGGCAGCGCCCAGTTGCGCTCGGCGTCGAAGGCCACGTTCATCGCTTCACTCCAGGCGGCATCGTTGCCCAGCTGGGTGCCGGGCGATACCAGGGTGGGCGCGAACTGCTTGCGCGCGGTCACCACCTGGCACATCGAATCGCCCCACAGCCCGCTGTCGAGGCGGCGCAGGGCTACTTCGGCCACGGCCTGCTGGCCGCGCAGGGTCTGGTCGCGGGCTTCCAGGTATACGGTGGTGCTCAAACACAGCGAATCAGCCGCCGGCTGCGGCAACAACTGCGACAGCCAGAGAATCCAGGCCAGTTTCATATGACTCCTTGCTCCGTATGGGCCGCACCGCGCGGTTCCGGCTGCGGGGGGCGGCCGGGGGGGCTGGGTACGACTTGGCGTGATGGGGAGGCGGCCATCGGGGCCGCCCCGTGGGCGGCCTCCAAAACATTGATCACGAACCGATCAGGGAGGACCGCACCGGCTCACCGGAAACTGGCTGGTGAGCGGAAAGATGGCGCAAGGTAGGGGGCTGTTACCGAACGCTTCCTGAATCGCTCGGCTTGACATTCAGCTTCGGGGGCGGTGACGGAAATCACATTTGCGCCCCCATTCATCTGTAAATCAGAGCGCAGCGGCGACGCGACTGCCCTGATTGATCGCGCGTTTTGCATCCAGTTCTGCCGCCACGTCGGCACCGCCGATCAGCTGCGCGGTGATGCCCGCAGCTTCCAGTTCGGCCTGCAGCGCGCGCTGCGGTTCCTGCCCGGCGCAGATCACCACGTGGTCCACCGGCAACAGCTGTTCGCTGCCGTCCACGCGGATGCGCAGGCCGGCATCGTCCACGCCCAGGTACTCCACGCCACCGAGCATGCGCACGCCCTTGGCCTTCAGCGTGGCGCGGTGGATCCAGCCGGTGGTCTTGCCCAGGCGGGCACCGGGCTTGCCGGGGCTGCGCTGCAGCAGCCACAGCCGCCGCGGCGAGGCTTCCACCGCGGGCGTGGCCAGCGCGCCGCGCGCCTCGAAGCGGGCGTCCACGCCCCATTCGGCCATCCAGCGCTGCGGGTCCAGCGCAGGTGAGGGACCGTCATGGCTGAGGAATTCGCCCACGTCGAAGCCGATACCGCCGGCGCCGATGATCGCCGCGCTGGCGCCCACCTGCACCCGGCCCAGCAGCACGTCCAGGTAGTTCACCACCTTGGGGTGGTCGGCACCGGGGAAATCGACCCGGCGCGGCACGATGCCGGTGGCCAGCACCACGTGGTCGAAGCCGGCCAGCGCGATGGCGTCGGCGCGGGTGCCCAGGCGTACGTCCACCCCGGTTTCGGCCAGCTTGTGGCGGAAGTAGCGCAGGGTCTCGTGGAATTCTTCCTTGCCGGGAATGCGCTTGGCCACGTTGAACTGGCCGCCGATCTCATCGCCGGCATCGAACAGCGTGACCTGGTGGCCACGCTCGGCGGCCACCGTGGCACAAGCCAGCCCGGCCGGCCCGGCGCCGACCACGGCGATCTTCTTCGGCGCAGCGGTGGGGTGGTAGACCAGTTCGGTTTCGTGCGCGGCGCGCGGGTTCACCAGGCAACTGGCCAGCTTGTTTTCGAACACATGGTCCAGGCAGGCCTGGTTGCAGGCAATGCAGGTATTGATGGCCTCGGGGCGGCCGGCGCGCGCCTTGTTCGTCCACTGCGGGTCGGCCAGCAGCGGGCGGGCCAGCGACACCATGTCGGCGCCGCCACTGGCCAGGATGCGCTCGGCAACGTCGGGCATGTTGATGCGGTTGGTGGCCACCAGCGGCACCTTCACGTGCGGCTTCAGCTTGGCGGTGACCCCGGCGAACGCCGCGCGCGGCACCGACGTGGCGATGGTGGGAATGCGCGCCTCATGCCAGCCGATGCCGGAATTGATGATCGTCGCGCCGGCGGCTTCGATGGCCTGGGCCTGCTGCACGATCTCTTCCCAGTTGCTGCCGTTGTCCACCAGGTCCACCAGCGACAGGCGGTAGACGATGATGAAATCCGGCCCGCAGGCCTCGCGGATGCGGCGCACGATTTCCACCGCAAAGCGCATGCGCTGGCTGGCATCGCCGCCCCAGCGGTCGCTGCGGGTGTTGGTGCGTGGGGCGATGAACTCGTTGATGAGGTAGCCCTCCGAACCCATCACTTCCACGCCGTCGTAGCCGGCCTCGCGGGCCAGCCGGGCGCTGCGCGCGTAATCGGCGATGTGGCGCTCCCCGCCGCTGGCCGACAGCGCGCGCGGGGTGAACGGGTTGATCGGTGCCTTCAGCTTCGAAGGTGCCACCGACAGGGGATGGTAGGCATAGCGCCCGGCATGCAGCAGCTGCAGGCAGATCTTCGCGCCGTGCTGGTGGGCGGCGGCGGTGAGCTGGCGGTGCGGGCGCACTTCCCAGGGCCAGGACAGCTTGCCGCCGAACGGCTTCAGCCAGCCGACCACGTTGGGCGCGAAGCCGCCGGTGACGATCAGGCCCACGCCGCCCTCGGCACGCTCGGCGAAGTAGGCGGCCAGGCGCGGGAAGTCACGGGCGCGGTCTTCCAGGCCGGTGTGCATCGAGCCCATCAGAACCCGGTTGCGCAGCTGGGTGAAGCCCAGGTCCAGCGGGGCGAACAGATTCGGGTAGGCGGTTTCGTTGGCTGGCGACATGTCGATACGCTTGCGTACGGAAGCGCGAAGCGTGCCGTGAAACGGCGGCCGGGGCAAGGGGCGCCGCGGCCGCGACCGATCACCCCACGCCGCGCTGCGCGCTCGCCGGGCGGGGGGCGGCGCCCGCCGCCGGGGCGCGGCCGATGCCGAACCAGCCCAGGGTGATGCCGCACAACGGCCCGATCAACACGGCGAATGCCAGTGTGCCCAGGCCGACATCGCCGCCCAGCCACCAGCCCAGCAGCAGTACGCTGCCTTCGATCAGGCTGCGCACCTTCCAGATCGGCCAACCGGTACGGGCGTGCAGGCCGGTCATCAGGCCATCGCGCGGGCCCGGGCCCAGGCGCGCGCCGATGTACAGCCCGGTGGCTAGGGCGACCAGCAGCAGACCGCCGGTGAACAGCGCAAGCTGCCAGCCCAGCGCGGTGGCCGGCGGCAGCAGCCACAGGCCGATCTGCGCCGAGGGCCCGATCAGCAGCACGTTCAGCACGGTGCCGGCGCCGGGCTTCTGCCGCAGCGGCCACCACAGCAGCAGCACCAGCGCGCCGATGGCGTTGGTGGCCAGACCGAACGACAGCGGCGTCTGCGCGGCGATGCCCTGCGACAGCACATCCCACGGGGCGACGCCGATGCCGGCGCGGATCATCAGGGCAGCACCAAAGCCGTACAGGAACAGGCCGGTGATCAACTGCAGCAGGCGCAGGGGCAGGGCGGTAGGCATGGGGGACTCGGGGATGGGGGAGGGCAACTGTTGCCACCGTAATCCCGAATTCCGCGCTTCAATAGATACAGATGCCTGGCAATCCGCGCGCACAGCGGGCGGCATGGGGGTAGAGTCGAGCTTGCTCGATTGTCGTCTCGCGAAGTCGAGCAAGCTCGACTCTACCGGCCTTGTCAGTCGAGCAAGCTCGACTCTACCGGCCGTGTCAGTCGAGCAAGCTCGACTCTACCCGGCCGTTATTCCCAGCCGGACAGCGCCAGCTTGCCGATCGTGCGCCCGCTGGCCAGGCGCTCATGCGCTGCCTGCAGGTTGGCGGCGTTGATGCTGCCCACCACTTCGCTCAGGGTGCCGCGCAGCTGGCCGGCGTCGATCATGCTGGCCGCACGGTTGAGGATGCGGTGCTGTTCAATCTGGTCGGCGGTCTGGAAACGCGCGCGGGCGAACATGAATTCCCAGTGGATGCCGATGCACTTGGCCTTGTAGGGATCGCCGATGCGCAGCGGCCCGCGTGGCTCGACAACCAGCCCGACGTGCCCCTGCGGCGCCATGATCTGCCCCAGTTCGTCCCAGTAATGGTCGGTGTCAGCCAGGTTCAGGGCCACCTGCACGCTGTCCACGCCCAGCGCCTGCAACTGCGGCTGCAGGGGCTGGCGGTGGTCGATCACATGGGCCGCGCCCATCCGTCGGCACCAGTCCACGGACGCTTCGCGCGAAGCTGTCGCAATTACCTCGAAACCGGCGTACTGGGCCAGCTGGATCGCCATCGAGCCCACACCGCCGGCGCCGCCGATCACCAGCAGGCGTTGCCCGGCATGCCGACGCCCGTCCAGCTGCAAGGGCATGCGCTGGAACAACAGCTCCCACGCAGTAAGCGTGGTCAAGGGCAGGGTGGCAGCTTCGGCGAAATCCAGCGTGGTGGGCTTGCGCGCCACCAGCCGTTCATCCACCCATTGGTACTGCGCGTTGCAGCCCGGGCGGGTCACGTCGCCGGCGTAATAGACCTCGTCGCCGGAAGCGAACAGGCTGGCCTCTTCACCGATCGCTTCCACCACCCCGGCCGCATCCCAGCCGAGTACGCGGGGCCGGTCGAGCATGGCCCCGGTGGTGGCCGCACGCTGTTTGCCATCGACCGGGTTGACCGAGATTGCCTGTACCCGCACCAGCAGATCGCGCCCCCGCGGAGGCAGGGGCGGAGGCAACTGCACATCCTGCAGCGCAGGCAGAGATTCACGACACAGGGCGACGGCTTTCATCATGACTCCGGCTCGGTTCGTGCGTTCATCATAAGGTTCCTCACCTCGATGGGCGCGCGCTGAATCGTCGCAAGTTTCCCTTTTCCCCAGTTGTCACATTGTGTCCTTAATGCCCCTCAAACCCTTGTGCCACGGGGGTATTGCGGATTTTCATGATCCTGTATAGGGTTTCAATGTCGGACCGGTGGCTGGTCGGGTACGACGCTTCACATGTTACGGGACTGTTAACATGACCTTCACCCGCCTGAGCATAATGTTCGCGGCGGTGGCGTGCTGAATCGGCTGTCTGAACATCGACGCAGTAGTGCTGGCCCATGCCTCTACCGGTTTCATACCCCCGAAATAGGAGCTGTACTCAATGAACAAGAAGATCCTTACTGCCGCGCTGCTGGGCGGTCTGGCTTTCGCCCAGGCTGCGTCGGCGCAGGAGTTCGATGACCGCTGGTACCTGACCGGTTCGGCTGGCTTCAACTTCCAGGACAGCGACCGTCTGACCAATGATGCCCCGTTCGTCACCCTGGGTCTGGGCAAGTTCATCAGCCCGAACTGGTCGCTGGACGGTGAGCTGAACTACCAGAACCCGAACTTCGACGCCAACCAGGATCTGAACTGGTCGCAGTACGGCGTGTCGTTCGACCTGCGTCGCCACTTCATCCAGGAAGGCCGCGGCTGGAACCCGTACATCGTCGGTGGCCTGGGCTACCAGAAGTCCGAGGAAGAGTACGCTGCCCTGGACAACAACGGTCCGCGTGAGCGCAAGGACGGCAACCTGTCGGCCAAGCTGGGCGTCGGCCTGCAGACCACCTTCGAAAAGCGCGTTGCTGTCCGCGCCGAAGTGGCCTACCGCGCTGATTTCGACGACCAGAGCGTTGCCGCTCGTGACGAAAGCTGGTTCGGCGACGTGCTGGCTTCGGTCGGCGTCGTGATCCCGCTGGGCCCGGCCCCGGTGGCTGCTGCCCCGGCTCCGGCTCCGGTTGCCCCGAGCTGCGCCGACCTGGACGACGACGGTGACGGCGTCAACAACTGCGACGACAAGTGCCCGAACTCGCAGCCGGGTCAGACCATTGGTCCGGACGGTTGCCCGGTGCCGGTCTCGATCGACCTGAAGGGCGTGAACTTCGACTTCGACAAGTCGAACCTGCGTCCGGACGCTGTGGCCATCCTGTCGGAAGCTTCGGAAATCCTGAAGCGTTACCCGGATCTGCGCGTTGAAGTGGCCGGTCACACCGACTCGAAGGGTACCGACGCTTACAACCAGAAGCTGTCCGAGCGTCGCGCCACCGCGGTGTACAACTACCTGACCCAGAACGGCGTGGACGCTTCGCGTCTGGTCGGCCCGATCGGCTACGGCGAGAGCCGTCCGATTGCTCCGAACACCAACCCGGATGGTTCGGACAACCCGGAAGGTCGCGCCAAGAACCGTCGTACCGAGCTGAACGTCCAGAACTAAGTTCTGACGCTCTGCCAGTAAGACACAGCAGGACCCGGCTTCGGCCGGGTCTTGTTGTTTGTGGAGCCAGGGAATGCGCGGGTGCCGCGCATAGACAACCGTCCATCGGTTTTTTTCCAGAAAACCAACAAGTTGCCGTATTCATTGAAGGTTCCGCTTGAAAGCTGTGGCTGCATTGCTAAACTCGCCGCGTCACTTCCTTTCGTGGATGCCCCTCATGTTGCGCTCTGCATCGGCCGCCGTTCTGGCGCTGGCCCTGGTTCCCGCTGCCCACGCTGCGGTTGATTGCTCGGTCAACACCAGCGCGTCGCCGCTGCCCCTGCCGGCCACCGCCATCGCGCCGGTGGCCGACGAGCTGTACATCCGCGGCAGCCAGCTGGGCATGTCCGCCGGCGTGCTGGGCAGCAGCTACGATCCGTCGCAGTCGCTGGACCAGGTGCTGCAGCGCCTGCGCATCGATGGCTGCCAGAACATTGCCAAGGCCATTCCGAGTGCGCCGGCGGTGAAGCCGAACGACCCGGCCGCGTACAAGCCGCAGACCGAGTTCGACAACACGCCGTGGCGCTTTGACATGAGCCAGAACGGCAAGCGCATGACCGCCGAAGAGTTCGACGCCTGGATGAAGGCGCGCGGCGTGCGCGTGGTCAAGGCGCGCCCGGCACCGGCCGCGGCGCCGGCGGCCGCCACCGAAGCACCGGCTGAAACCAAGCCGGGCGAGAAGAAGTAAGCCGCGCGGGGAGCAGAGGCTTGCGTACGCGCCGCCCGCCTGCCACCCCCGC
>NZ_JACVUD010000125.1:0-11573 GCF_016624905.1 Stenotrophomonas sp. S49
GGGGGGGCGCGGCGCCCCCCCCCCCCCCCCCCCCCGCGGGGGGCGGGCCCCCCCCCCCCGCGCGCGTTACACCGTGCAACCATCCGGGCCGCAGGCGGCTTCACCCGCGGCGGCCGAGGGGGCGCCCTGCTCGGCGGCGATCTGGCGCAGCGCCTGGGCGAAGGCTTCCGGCGGCTGCGCGCCCGAAATCGCCCAGCGCCCGTCGATCACGAAGGTGGGCACCGAAGAAATGCCCAGCGCCTGCGCGTCGGCCAGCTTGGCCTGCACCTGGGCCAGGCCGCGGTCGGACGCCAGCATCTGTTCGATCTCGGCTGCGGCCAGCCCGCCGGCCGCACCGGCCTTCACCAGCACGGCGGGGTCGGCCAGGTTCTGGCCATGCTCGAAGTGGGCGCGGAACAGCGCTTCGCCCACCGCGTCCTGCACGCCATGTTCGCCGGCCAGCCACAGCAGGCGGTGCGCAGGCAGCGTGGTCACCCGCACCTGGCCCTGGCCGAAGTCCATGGGCAGGCCTTCGGCCTGCGCGGTGGACTGGGTCTGGCCCAGGATCTGTTCGGTGCGCTCGGCCCCGCCGAACTTGCGCGCATAGGCCTGGCGCAGCGGGACCGGCGTGGCATCAGCGTCCGGGTCCAGCTGGAACGGCTGCCAATGGATGTCCAGGGCGGGCGCATCGGCGCCCAGCAACTGCAGGCCCTGCTGGAAACGATGCTTGCCGATCCAGCACCAGGGGCAGACCATGTCGGAATAGATATCGATTCTCATACCCCCAAGATGGGGGCCGCCCGCCGCGGCAAAAGGGGGCGCTACCGGCCGATCAGCGCTTCACCACTGTGAATAGGGATGGCTGGCCAGCGCGACGTTGTAATAGCGCGCGTCGTCGGTCACTTCCGCGCCCACCCAGTCCGGCAGGTCGATGGCCTGGTCGGCGCTGTCCAGCTCCACCTCGGCCACCACCAGGCCGGCGTTGTCGCCCAGGAACTCGTCCACTTCCCAGGTCAGCCCGGCGTGTTCGACCAGATGGCGGCGCTTGTCGATCAGCCCGCCCACGCACAGCGCCAGCAGGTCGCGGGCATCGTCCACGGGAATGGGGTAATCGAACTCCTGGCGGGTGTGCCCCAGGGTGCGCGACTTCAGGTTCAGCGCCGCCTGTTCGCCTTCGATGCGCACGCGCACCGAGGCGTTCTGGGTGCCGCGATCCAGTGCGCCCATGTCGTTGATATAGCCCTGTGCCATCGGAATGACCCGATGCGCGGCGGTACGCCAACCGTCGCCGGTCACCAGAAACTTGCGTTCGATTTCAATGCCCATGCGCGAAGTATGCGGCCGCCAATGGCAGCCTGCCTACCCGGCGCGCGGCCGCCGCACTACACTGCGCCGCCCTGCAAGGATCGCTGAACCATGACACTGTCCCTTTCCACGCTGCGCCCGCTGGCGCTGGCCCTGCTGCTGCCCGCGGGCGCATGCCTGGCCCAGGCCCCTGCACTGCCCACACTGCAACAGGCGCAGGACGCGATGGATCTGGCGATTGCCGAGCAGATCGCCGCGCGCCCGCGCAGTGACAGCAGCAGCCTGGTCGCGATGGCGTTCCGGCCCACGCTGGAATCGCTGAGCAGCTGCGCGGTGGGCAGCACCGCGGACACCGCCACCTGCATCGTGGTCGGCAGTGCCGGCATGAAATCGGGTGCGCGCCTGCTGCACCTGGCCTGGGTGGACGGCCAGTGGACCCTGCCCGATCCGCGCCGCCTGCCGACGCCCGCGCCCAGTCGCGAGGAAGTACAACCGCTGCTGCGCGCGCACCTGGCGACCGTGGCGGCGCGTGAGAGCGATGCAGAGGAGCGCGCGCGCTTCATGCTGGCCGTGCGCGACGCGCAGGTGCTGGAGGTTGCCGACTGCGAAGTGCCCGACGAGCGTGCCGTATTCGAATGTGCGGTCACCGCCCAGGTGGGCGATGAGCAAGGTACCGAAACGCTGGCGTTCATCCGCGAGGATGGCCAGTGGCGCAGCGCGCCGGCGCCCTGATAGCCGACGCGCCGCCACCTGCGGCGGCGGGCACCGGGGTAGTGCCGGTGCCCGCGCGGTGTCAGCGCTTTTCGAAGACCGCGATGCTTTCCACGTGCGCGGTGTGCGGGAACATGTCCATGGCACCGGCGCTGACCAGGGTGAAGCCCTGTTCGTTGACCAGGTAGCCGGCATCGCGCGCCAGCGAACCGGGGTGGCAGCTGACATAGACGATGCGCTTGAACTGCTTCAGCGGCAGCTGCTGCAGCACTTCGATCGCGCCCGAGCGCGGCGGGTCCAGCAGCAGCTTGTCGAAACCCTGGCGCATCCACGGGGTGGCGCGCTGGTCCTGGGTCAGGTCGGCGCTGAAGAACTGTGCATTGGCCAGGCCGTTGCGCTCGGCGTTTTCGCGGGCGCGCGCGACCAGGCCGGCATCGCCTTCCACGCCCACCACTTCGCGCACCTTGCGGGCCAGCGGCAGGGTGAAATTGCCCAGGCCGCAGAACAGGTCGAGCACGCGTTCATCGGCACCCGGCTCCAGCAGTTCCAGCGCGCGGGCGATCATCGCCTCGTTCAGCTTGGCGTTGACCTGGATGAAATCCAGCGGGCGGAAGGCCAGTTCCACGTCCCACGGCGCCAGGCGGAACGACAGCGGCACGCCCTGCCCGTCCAGCGGGTGCACGGTGTCCAGGCCGCCCGGCTGCAGGTAGATGGCAAACCCGTGCTGCTGGCCGAACGCGGCCCAGGCGGCGCGGTCGGCGTCGCTGAGCGGCTGCAGGTGGCGCACGGTCAGGGCAATGGCGTTGTCGCCGCCGATGAACTCGATCTGCGGAATGTCGCGCTTGCCATCCAGGCCTTCGATGAAGGTGGACAGGTCCTGGACCTTGGTGCCGATTTCCGGGATCACGGTCAGGCACTGGCTCAGGTCGGCCACGAAACGCGGATCCTGTTCGCGGAAACCGACCAGGGTCTTGTCCTTCTTTTCCACCCGGCGGACCGAGAAGCGGCCCTTGCGGCGGTAGCCCCAGCTGTCCCCGACCAGCGGCGGCAGCACGGTGCCCGGGCTGACGTGGCCGATGCGCTCCAGGTTGTCCATCAGCACGCGCTGCTTGGCCACGATCTGCTGGCTTTCGTCCAGGTGCTGCAGCACGCAGCCGGCACAGGTGCCGAAGTGCGGGCATTTGGGGGTAACACGCTGCGGCGAGGCCTGCAGCACTTCCACCGTGCGCGCCTCGTCGAAGTGGCGGCTGCGGGCGGTCTGTTCGGCCATCACCACTTCGCCCGGCAGGGCGCCGCTGATGAAGGTGACCTTGCCGCCTTCGCCTTCACGGCGGGCGACGCCACGACCGTCATGGCTGAGGTCGAGGATTTCGGTCTGGAACGGGGTACGGTCGATGCGGGAACGGGATCGGGCCACGTGGCGACAGGCTGCGGGCAAAAAAGGGCGCACATTGTCGCAGATCCTGGCCGGGCGGGCCGATGGCCGCTTGCACACGCCGCCGCCGTGCATGATGATTGTCCACAGCTGACATGGAGGCAGCCCTATGCAGATGACCCCGCGGACCAGCCGGCCCCGCTTCCTGCTTGTCGAGGACGACATCATCAGCCGCGGTTTTTTCAAAGCGGCGTTGGAAACGTTACCAGCCGATGTGGACACTGCTGACTCACTTGCCAGCGCGCTTGCCCGTGGCGAGCCCGGCACGCATGACCTGTGGCTGATCGACGTGAACCTGCCCGACGGCAATGGCGCCCAGCTGCTGCAGGCGCTGCGCCAGTCGCATCCGGACACCCCGGCCCTGGCCCATACCGCCGACGGCGATGCCTCCATTCATGCCAGCCTGCGCGAGGCCGGCTTCAGCGACACCCTGGTGAAGCCGCTGGGCCGTGATCAACTGCTGAAAGCGGTGCGCCGGGCGCTGGTGAACAGCCCGGGCGCTGCGCCGCTGCCGCCGGCTGCGGTGGAGCTGGCCGTGGAGGACTGGGATGAGACGGCGGCCCTGGCGGCGCTGAACGGCCAGCGCAACCACCTGATTGCCCTGCGTGAGCTGTTCCTGGCCGAGCTGCCGGGGGTACGCGATGCGGTCGAACAGGCGGTGGACCAGCACGACGAACGCCAGCTGCGCAGCCAATTGCATCGGCTGCAGGCCAGTTGCGGGTTCGTGGGGGCGGCCCGGCTGGGCCGCGCCGTGCGCCAGCTGCACCACTCCCCTGACTCAGGGCAGGCACAGGCGGGCTTCCGCGCCGCGGTAGCTTCCCTGCTGCACTGAGGGCGTGGGTGTGTGGGGGGGGGGGGGGGGGGGGGCCGGCCCCCCCCCCCCCCCCCCCCCCCCACCCCCCTCAGCGGCGAGGGGACAGCTGCTCCAGCAGTTCCCAGGATTTCAGGCCACGTGCGCCCAGGTGGTGGGCCAGTACCCGCCGCATCGGCAGCCGCAGGCTGGCCAGGTCGGCCGCATCGGGTTCTTCGTCGGCGCCCAGCGCCAGCAGCGCCGAACCGGTGGCCGCGGCACTGCGCTCGCCGTCACGCACGCTCAACAGCCGCTGCGGCCCCTCCTGCGGGTCCAGCGCATAACGGCCCGCCGGATCGATCGGCTGGCCGTCGCTGGCCGTTTCCAGATCGAAGCCCAGGCCCAGTGCCGCCAGCAGCTCGCGTTCGAAACGACGCAGTGTCCAAGCCAGGCCGGCACCCACCGCCAGTCGCGCGCGCGCTTCGCCGTAGGCCAGATAGAGATCGGGCAGCGGGTCCTGGCGCGGGGCCAGGCGCAGGGTCAGTTCACTCAGGTAGAAACCGGCCAGCATGGCCTGCCCCACCAGCCGCGGCGCTGCATCCAGGGCTTCGGCACCGCGCAACTGCGCCAGCTCACCGCGCTGTTGGGCGCTGAAGCGGATCCATTGCAGGGGCTGCAGGGCGGCGCGCAGCACCTGCCCTTTGGCGGTGGACACCCCGCGCGCCAGCACGCCGATACGGCCATGCTGCGCGCTCAGCACCTCCACCAGCAGGCTGGTCTCGCGGTAGGCCCGTGCGTGCAGCACGAACCCGGTGTCGTCCTCGATCAGCATCGAAGCGACCGCAACGGCTTATTCGTAGCCGAAGGCCTTCAGTGCGGCCTCGTCGTCGGACCAGCCTTCACGCACGCGCACCCAGGTTTCCAGGAACACCTTGGCCCCGAACAGACGCTCCATCTGCAGGCGCGACTTGGCCCCGATCTCCTTCAGGCGGGCACCGCCCTTGCCGATCACGATGGCCTTCTGGCCCTCGCGCTCGACCCAGATGACCGCGCCGATGCGCAGCAGGTTGCCGTCTTCGGTGAAGCGCTCGATTTCCACCGTGGTGGCATACGGCAGTTCTTCGCCAAGCTGGCGCATCAGCTGCTCGCGCACCAGTTCGCCGGCCAGGAAACGCTGGCTGCGGTCGGTGATCTCGTCCTCGCCGAACATCGGCGGGGCTTCCGGCAGCAGCTTCAGCACGTCGCGCACCAGCGCTTCCAGGCCGTTGCGCTTCTGCGCGGAAATGGGATGCACGGCGGCGAAATCGCGGCCGTTGGTGACTTCCTGCAGGAACGGCAGCAGCGCGCCCTTGTCCTTCAGGCGGTCGATCTTGTTGACCACCAGCACCACCGGCACGCCGGCGTCGCGCAGCACGTTGAAGGCCAGGCTGTCCTCTTCGTCCCAGCGACCGGCTTCGATCACCAGCAGGCCGGCGTCCACGCCTTCCAGCGAGCCGCGGGCAGCGCGGTTCATCACCCGGTTCATCGCGCGCTTCTGCACCTTGTGCAGCCCGGGGGTGTCGACCAGCACCAGCTGGCCTTCGGGATAGGTGGCGATGCCCAGCAGGCGATGGCGCGTGGTCTGCGGGCGGTTGGAGACGATGCTGACCTTGGCGCCGACCAGCGCGTTGGTCAGGGTCGACTTGCCCACGTTCGGGCGGCCGATGACGGCCACACTGCCGCAATGATGGGGAATCTGTTCGCTCACTTGGAATCCAGTTGTTCAAGGACGGCCGCAGCCGCCTGTTGTTCGGCAATCCGCCGCGAGGAGCCTTCGCCCTCGATGCTGGCGGCGGGGTCGGCTACGTTGCAGCGTACCCGGAAGTGCTTGGCGTGGTCGTCACCGGATTCTGACACCAGTTCGTACTGCGGCAACGCCTTCTGTCGGGCCTGCAACCATTCCTGCAGGCGGGTCTTGGGGTCCTTTTCCGGGCGCCCGGTGGCCGGCAGCGCCTCCATGGAGGCACTGAACCAGGGCAGCACCACCGTGCGGCAGGCCTCGAAGCCCCCATCCAGGTAGATCGCGGCCACCACCGCTTCCACGGCGTCGGCCAGGATCGAGTCGCGGCGGTGGCCGCCGGACTTCATTTCGCCTGCGCCCAGGATCAGGCGCTCGCCCAGCTGCAGGGTGCGCGCGATCACCGCCAGCGCCTCTTCCCGCACCAGCGCGGCGCGGGCGCGGGTCAGCGCGCCCTCGTCGGCCTTGGGCCAGCGGTGGTACAGGGCCTCGGCCACCATCTGGTTGACGATGCTGTCGCCCAGGAATTCCAGGCGCTCGTTATGCGGTGCACCGGCACTGCGATGGGTCAGCGCCTGCTTCAGCAGGGCCGGATCGCGGAAGCTGTGACCGATCAGGTCACCACGTTGGAAAGGTTTATTCGGCACCGCTACGGGTCAGGTCCTGGGTCGATTCAAACTTGCCAACCACGTCCAGGTTGCCGACCAGCGGGCGGCGCACTTCGTAGTTGACGGTAAGGGTCCAGCCGCCATCGCGTCGGGCGAACTTGACGTTGGCCGGCTTCACGTTGTCCGAGTAGTTGATGTACAGCCGCTTGAAGAACAGGTCCTGGATCTGCGCCGGCGCCATGGTGCCCACGTTGGGCTCGGCCGCCAGGCTCTTCATGGCCGAACGCACCGAGTAGTACTCCTGGTACATCGGGAACAGCTTCATGCCGATGTACAGGAAGAACCCGACCACGGCCAGTACGACCAGGAACGAGGTCAAAGTCATGCCGCGCTGCGTGTTCATCGTCTTCATGGCGTTTCTCCCCAGATACGCGAATGGATGTGAAGTCAGTTTCAGTTGATGCCCGAACCGATACGCGACGGTTCGAAGCCGTCCTTGCAGAACCAGCCCGAGCAGTTCAGCCAGATCAGGAAGGCCTTGCCGCGCAGATTTTCTTCCGGCAGCAGGCCCCAGAACCGGCCGTCGTCGCTGTTGTCGCGATTGTCGCCCATCACCAGATATTTACCAGCCGGCACGGTCCACTGGCCCTGGCCGCGCGGGAAATCGGTCTCCAGCACGGTATGGGTCCGGCCCGGCAGGTGCTCGACCAGCAGGTTGGCGCCTTCGCCCTGGCCACGGTGGCCGGCGTAGATGCCCTTGTTGTCATACTTCAGCGCTTCGCCATTGAGGGTGACGCTGTCGCCGTCGAAGGACACCGTATCGCCCGGCACGCCGATCACGCGTTTGATGAAGTTCTCGCCCTTGGCCGGGTCGTTGTCGCTGTGGCCGGGGAAGTGGAACACCACCACGTCGCCGCGCGAGGGCTCGCCCACCGGCAGAAACTTGGTGTTGCTGATCGGCAGGCGCAGGCCGTAGGAGAACTTGTTGACCAGGATGAAATCGCCGATCAGCAGGTTGGGCATCATCGAGCTGGACGGAATCTTGTACGGCTCGGCAATGAAGCTGCGCACCACCAGTACGATGGCCAGCACCGGGAAGAAGGCGCGAGAGTAATCCACCAGCACCGGCTCGGTGTCGAGCAGGCCGGCGCGCTGGGCACGGCGCTTGGCGAAGTACAGCTTTTCGGCAAGCAGGATCAGGCCCGAGGCCAGGGTCAGTACGACCAGGAGGATCTCAAACAGTTTCATTCAGGGTCCTTTGCAACGTCACCGGACGAACGGCCCCGAAGGGCCGCTGCGGGCTTACTTGTTGTCCATCTGCAGCACGGCCAGGAAGGCTTCCTGCGGAATTTCCACGCGGCCGACCTGCTTCATGCGCTTCTTGCCTTCCTTCTGCTTTTCCAGAAGCTTCTTCTTGCGCGAAACGTCGCCACCATAGCACTTGGCCAGCACGTTCTTGCGCATGGCCTTGACCGTGGTGCGGGCGATGATCTGCGAGCCGACGGCGGCCTGGATGGCCACGTCGAACTGCTGGCGCGGGATCAGGTCCTTCATCTTCTCGCACAGCTCGCGGCCGCGGCGGTCGGCATGGCTGCGGTGCACGATCAGCGACAGGGCGTCGACCTTGTCACCGTTGATCAGCACGTCCACGCGCACGAACGGGCCGGCATCGAAGCGCACGAAGTGGTAGTCCAGCGAGGCATAGCCACGGCTGACCGACTTCAGCTTGTCGAAGAAGTCCAGCACCACTTCGGCCATCGGCAGCTCGTAGCTGATCTGCACCTGGCTGCCCAGGTAGTTGATGCCGATCTGGCTGCCGCGCTTTTCTTCGCACAGCTTGATGATGTTGCCGATGTACTCCTCGGGGGTGAGCACGTTGGCGCGGATGATCGGCTCGCGGATCTCTTCCACATGGTTCACCGGCGGCAGCTTGGCCGGGTTGTCCATGTTGATGATGGTGCCGTCGGTCTTCAGGACCTCGTAGACCACCGTCGGCGCGGTGCTGATCAGGTCCAGGTTGTATTCGCGCTCCAGGCGCTCCTGCACGATTTCCATGTGCAGCATGCCCAGGAAGCCGCAGCGGAAACCGAAGCCCATGGCTTCGGAGCTTTCCGGCTCGAAGCGCAGCGCGGCGTCGTTCAGGCGCAGCTTGTCCAGCGCTTCGCGCAGGTCCGGGTAATCCTCGGCATCGACCGGGAACAGGCCGGCGAACACGCGCGGCTGCATTTCCTGGAAGCCCGGCAGAGGCTTGGGCGCCGGATCGGCGGCCAGGGTGAGGGTGTCGCCCACCGGTGCGCCGTGCACGTCCTTGATGCTGGCGGTGACCCAGCCCACTTCACCGGCACGCAGTGCCGGCAGCACTTTCCGCTTCGGCGTGAACACGCCGACGTTGTCGACCTGGTGGGTACGGCCGGTGGACATGACCTGCAGCTTGTCGCCGGCCTTGATCTGGCCCTGCATGACGCGCACCAGCGAGACCACGCCCAGGTAGTTGTCGAACCAGGAATCGATGATCAGCGCCTGCAGCTTGTCGGTGTCACGCGGCTGCGGTGCCGGAATGCGGTGCACGATGGCTTCCAGCACGTCCTGCACGTTCAGGCCGGTCTTGGCGCTGACCGGCACGGCGTCGGCGGCGTCGATGCCGATCACGGCCTCGATCTCGGCCTTGGCGCGTTCGATATCGGCGGTGGGTAGGTCGATCTTGTTGATGACCGGCACCACTTCCAGGCCCTGCTCGACGGCGGTGTAGCAGTTGGCCACCGACTGCGCTTCCACGCCTTGGGCGGCATCGACCACCAGCAGCGCGCCTTCGCAGGCGGCCAGCGAACGGCTGACTTCATAGGAAAAGTCGACGTGGCCGGGGGTGTCGATGAAGTTCAGGTGGTAGGTCTGCCCATCCTTGGCCAAGTATGGCAGCGACACCGACTGGGCCTTGATGGTGATGCCACGCTCGCGCTCGATCGGGTTGGAGTCGAGCACCTGCGCTTCCATCTCGCGGGCCTGCAGGCCGCCACAGAGCTGGATGATGCGATCGGCCAGCGTGGACTTGCCGTGGTCGACGTGGGCAATGATGGAGAAGTTGCGGATGTTCCGCATCGAATCAGAAGACATAGGTGGCGGCGGCGCGCGGCGTCGTCAGGGTAACGGTGGATTATCGCATGACCGGGGCCTGCCCGCTTGGGGGTGGCTGCGGGGGGGCTGGAAATGGCCGAAGCCCCGCCAGAGCGGGGCTTCGGGGGATTGCCAGGGCCGCCGGTGGCGGCCGTGAAGGCCTTACTGGCCGGCCTTGACCGCCACGAAGGCGCTGTTGCCGCTGTTGGCACGCACCAGCAGCAGGACCACATCGCCCTTCTTGTAGCCGGAAAGCGCGCGGTTGAGCGCGTCGACACGGCCGACCGGGGTATTGCCGACACGCAGGATGACCATGCCCGGCGCCAGGCCGGCATCGCGGGCACTTTCACCCTTCACCCCGGTAATGCGCACGCCCTCGCCCGCATCCAGGCCGAGCTGCTTGCGCTGCGGCGCGGTCAGATCGGTCACGTCCAGGCCGAGCAGGGCGTTGGCACCGGTCTGCGGGGGCGCATCGGCGTCGGCGGTGGACGTACCACGGCCGTCGGCCTGGCCGTCTTCGGTCAGCGCGGTCAGGGTGGCGCTGAGCTCACGCGGCTTGCCGTCGCGGTAGACCACCAGGGTCACCTTGCTGCCCGGCGCCATGGCACCGATCAGCGGCGGCAGATCGGACCAGGTGTTGACCGCGCGGCCATTGACCGAGCGGATCACGTCACCCAGTTGCACACCGGCCTTGGCCGCGGCGCTGCCCGGCACGATCTGGTTGACCAGGGCGCCACGGCTGTCGGGCAGGCCCAAGCCCTGCGCCTTGAGCGAATCGACCTGCTCGACCACCGCACCCAGCTGGCCACGGGTGACCTTGCCACTCTTCTTGATCTGCTCGACCGCGCTCATCGCCAGGTCGATCGGGATCGCGAAGCTGATGCCCATGTAGCCGCCCGAGGCGGAGAAGATCTGCGAATTGATGCCGACCACTTCACCGCGGGTGTTCAGCAGCGGGCCGCCGGAATTGCCCTGGTTGATCGCCACGTCGGTCTGGATGAAGGGCACGTAGCGCTGATCGGTACCACCGGTGCTGCGGCCGAGCGCACTGACGATGCCCGCGGTGACCGAGTGGTCCAGGCCAAACGGCGAACCGATCGCGACTACCCACTGGCCCGGCTTCAGCGTATTGGAATCGCCCACGCGCACGGTCGGCAGGTTCTTGCCTTCGATCTTCAGCAGGGCCACGTCGTACTGCTGGTCGCTGCCGACCACCTTGGCGGTGAACTCGCGGCTGTCACCCAGCTTGACCTTCACCTCGCTGGCATCGGCCACCACGTGATAGTTGGTCAGCACATAGCCGTCGGGCGAGATGATGAAGCCCGAGCCCATGCCACGGCCCTTGATGCTGGGCCCGCTGTCGCCCCCACCCTGCCCCGGCATCGGGAAGTCAGGGCCGAAGAAGCGGCGGAAGAATTCGGGCATCTCGTCGTCGCCGGGGCCCATGCCGCCGCGCGCCTGGCGGTTCTGGCGCACGATGGTGGTATCGACGTTGACCACGCCCGGGCCGACCTGTTCGACCAGGTTGGTGAAATCAGGCAGGCCACTGACCAGCGGCTGCGCCGGTGCGCGGGGGGCGGCGGCCGCTGCGGCCGGCTGCGCCGGGGCGGCCGGTGACGGCGCCTGCGCGCAGGCCACCAACGGCAGGGTCATCACCAGCAGGCCCATGGCATGGGTACGGAATCGGGCAGTCATCGGACGGCAACCTCCGGATCGGATGGAAAACGGGAGAGGCGCCCCCCCCCCGGCGGGGGGGGGGGGGGCGCGCGCCCGGGGGGGGGGGGGGGGGGGGGGGGGGGGGGGGGGTTGGGGGGGGGGGGGGGGGGGGGGGGGGGGGGGGGGGCGGGGGGGGGGGGG
>NZ_JACVUD010000126.1:0-11390 GCF_016624905.1 Stenotrophomonas sp. S49
GTAGAGTCGAACGTGCTCGACTGCTTTGCGATCCTGCCCTTGTAGAGTCGAGCTTGCTCGACTGCTTTGCGCGACCAAACCAGAGCAGTCGAGCAAGCTGACTCTACGACCCCGCCGCTTGCTTCTCGATCTCTGCCTTGCGCAGCAGAAATCGCTGCACCTTGCCGCTGGGCGTCTTCGGTACCTGCGCCACGAACTCCACAAGGCGCGGATACGCGTGGGCAGACAGGCGCGAACGCACGTGCTGCTGCAGTTCCGTGGCCAGCCCTTCATTGCCACTGTGGCCATCGCGCAGGATCACGAACGCCTTCACGATCTCGGTGCGTTCCGGATCAGGCACGCCGATCACCGCGGCCTCGGCCACCGCGGCGTGTTCCATCAGCACGCTCTCCACATCGAACGGCCCGATGCGGTAGCCCGACGAGGTGATCAGATCATCAGAGCGGCCGATGAAACTGATCGAACCATCGTCTTCCCACTCCACCGAATCGCCCGTGCGGTACCAGCCATCGCGCAGCGCGGGCGTCTCGGCGCCGTAGTAGCCGGTGAACCAGAGAATGGGCGACTGCTGCACATCCACCGCCAGGATGCCCGGCGTGCGCGGCGGCAGGACGTTGTCGTGCTCATCCAGCACCGCCACCCGGTAACCGGGCATGGCGAAGCCGGACGAACCGGGCCGCACCGCGTGGGCCAGCGCGTGGTGGTTGTTCACCACCATGCCGGTTTCGGTCTGCCCATAGTGGTCCAGCACCGTGGTGCCCAGGTGTTCGCGGAACCAGCGGGCGATTTCCGGATTCAGTGGCTCGCCTGCACTGCTGACGACGCGCAGCTGCCCCTTGATGCCGGCGCTGGCCGCAGGGCCGGCACCGATGATCTGCCGGTAGGCGGTGGGCGAGCCCGCCAGGTTGGTTACCCCCAGCTGCTGGATGATCTGGTTCAGCACGGCCACACTGAATCCGGCTTCGCTGAAGGTGGTGGCGTGGCCCAGCAGCAGCGGGCCGGTGACCCCGTAGTACAGCCCGTAGGCCCAACCGGGATCGGCAATGTTCCAGAACACATCGTCTGCGCGCAGATCCACTGCCAGTTCCATGTAACTGGCAAAGGCCAGCAAGGCGCGCAGCGGCACCGGCACGCCCTTGGGGCTGCCGGTGGTGCCCGAGGTGGACAGCAGGGCCATCAGGTCGTCACCGCGCAGCATCACCGGCGCCCGCTCGGCCGATGCCAGGTGCGTGCGCGCCCGCCAGTCGATATCGCCATCGGCCACGCGCTGCCCGACGCCGGCGATGGTGGCTACGGTAGGGCAGCCGCCCACCCCGTCCAGCTTGCTGCGGTTGGCCAGGTCGGTCACCACCAGCGCGGTGCGCCCGGTGGCCAGCCGCGTTTCAATGGCCTTGGGCCCGAACGCGGTGAACAGCGGCTGGTAGACCGCACCCAGCCGCCAAGTGCCCAGGATCACCGCCAGCAGATCGGGCGTGCGCGGCAGCAGGCCGGCCACCACATCGCCACGGGCAATGCCAGCATCGGCCAGTACGTTCGCGGCGCGCGCAGCGGCTTCGCGCAGGTGTTCGAAGGTGTAGGTGTGCAGGCGCCCCTGCGCATCCACCCAGCGCAACGCGGTGGCATTGCGCCCGCAGTGGCGGTCGCAGCATTCCACGCAGGCATTCACACCGGTCTGCATATCGCCCTGCAGGCGCGCTTCCCACTGCGCCAGATCGAAGTCGGCCAGGGCCTGGTCGTAGGAAGGCCGTGCTGTGCTGTCGGGGGCCATGCGTATCTCCGCCAAGGGTCTGCCCGACGATAGGCGCGGCCGGGGGCGGCTGCAAATCGGACCAAAGGCGTAGGCGGTCAGCCGGCGTCGTCTTCGCCGAAGCGCACGCCGTTGAAGGTATGCGTACAGCAGGTGCACGAGGGCAGCATGTCCTTCGCCGTCAGCGCCGGCGCCACCCGCTGCAGCAGACCGGCCTCATCCACGTACAGCCCGCTGAAGTACGAGGCCTCGCCCACGCGCACCTGGTCGCGGCGCGGGGCATTGCCCGTGGCCACGATCCAGGCGATGGGTTCGGGCGTATCCAGCCGCGCGCAGGCTTCCGAATGCACCTGCACCCAGGGCTGGCCCACCTTTGACAGCAGGAAGCGGAACAGCGGTGTGTAATCGCGGCCGTGGCGGTGCCCGGCGTGCATCGAACCGCGCGTGGCCTCGCTGGCCAGCGTGCCCTTGCGATGCCGCTCGTGGCGGTAGTCGCCGCCGTGCTCGCCGTGGCGGCTGTTGCGTGCCCGTGCGTTTACCCGGCGGAACAGCGGGGCGGAACGGTCCATGTTCACTCGGCGCAGGGAAGAACGCCGATTGTCGGGCGGCCCCGCGCAGCCAGCAAGCGCCGGCCCACCTTAATGGGCGCGGCACGCGGCCGGCATAAGCACATGCGCAACCCGCATGAACCCTTCATGCGCTTGCGGCACAAGGGCCCGCGCGTGTTCATTCACCGCCGTGCACGCGCCCGTAGCCGCGCTGCAACGCGTGGTTAACCTTCGGCTGCAGACCATGCGCACGTCCACCGCATTCCGCGCGTGGCATTTGGAGATCGGACATGGCACAGCAGAACCAGAACCCGAACCAGAAGCAGCAGGGCCAGCAGAACCAGCAGGATCAGCAGCAGGGGCGTGGCCGCGACCAGCAGCAGCAACAGCAGCAGGAACAGCAGCAGCGCAACCAGCGCAACCAGCAGCAGGGCGGCCATGACGAAGAAGAATGACCCGCGTGCAGCCCACGCGTGAACGGTGAAGCCCCGCCTGGTGCGGGGCTTCGCTTGTTGCAGCGGGCATGTTTACAGCAGGCGTGTCTACCGCAGGCGTGTTTACAGCGGGCCTATCCGCTGCAGCGCGGGCGTGGCCGCCATGTCGTTGGGGTTGGTGCCGGGAAGATCCTGCGGCACTGCCATGCCCATGCCGGCGTACAGATCCACCCAGTGCTGGGAGATCTGCCCGGTCTTTGGATTGCGGAAGTTCATCGGCTGCAGCGCGAACACATGGTGGGTGCGGAACGCGCGCTCAATGAAATCCGAACAGTAGTAGCTGTCCTCGTTCAACACATAGGCCGTGTTGTACGGCTTGCCCAACAGGGTGCGCGCCGTGGCGATGGCATCGGCCAGCACCTGCGGCGGCGCCGCGCGCAGGCGGTACACCACGATCTGCCGCTGCTTGTCCCGCGCATCCTGGCGGAATTCCGCCAGCGTCTGCTGCCGCGAGCCCTTTTCATCGGCGTGCAGCACCTGCAGTTCACCCGGTCCATCGGCCACCAGGGCCACGTGGTCGAAGCGGGTGCCGCCTTCGCGCGCGGTGGCATCATCAATGGCGGCGCTCAGGCCGGTCTGGCCGGCGCTGACGAACAGCAGATCGCCGGGCCGTGCCTCCACGGCCAGCGCAACGGCCGGCCACAGCGCGGGCAGCAACAGGCCAATCAACAGGAACAGGGCGCGCATGGCAGGGCCGGGCTCGGGAAAAACGCGATTGTACGGCGCAGGGTAGGATGGTGCGACCGAACCGGAATCAGGATGATCCCATGCGCTGCCGCCGTTCCCTTGTGCTGCTGGTCCCTGTCTTCAGCCTTGCCCTGGCCGCCTGCACCCAGGCCCCGCAGGCTTCGCAGCCGCAGCCCGCAGAAGCGCCGGCCCCTGCTGCACAGGCCGCCGCAGCCGCAGCCGCTACGCCCGCCGCACCGGCCTGCCCGCACGAGCCGTTCGATACCTTCCTGAAGCACTTCGGCAATGAGATCGCGCTGCAGGAAACGGCCACTGCCGATCCGCTGCGCGACAGCTACGTCGATGCCGGTGCCGAGCCCGAGCCGAAGACCGTGGAAAAGCAGGTGCCGCTGGCCGAGGTGGAATGGCCGGTGATGCCGGATCCGGCCACGCTGGCCGGCCGAGGCCGCGAGATGACCATCACCGCGCAGGCCGATGGCCAGATGCAGGTGCTGATGCGCACCCCCGATACCAGCGACCAGCAGGTCTACACCTTCGCCCGCACCCCGTGCTGGACGCTGGTGAGCCGGGCCGATGAATCGATCTGAACAACGCCGGCCTCGCGGCCCCCGGTAGAGTCGAGCTTGCTCGCCCCCCGCCCCGGTAGAGTCGAGCTTGTTCGACTGGAATTTCCCGCAGTCGAGCAAGCTCGACTCTACAAGGACATGCCATGAACATCCGCAGGATGCGAACCTTCGCCCACGTCGCCGCGCTGTTGCTTGCCACCGGCACCGCCAGCGCGCAGGCCCTGCACGCCGATGACCGCGCGTACTTCGTCAGCGCCGGCGCCGAGCAGACCGCGCGCACCGTCCTGGTCGAGCAGACGGCGGCGCTGCAGGCCGCGACCGGGAGCGATCCAGCCGTGCGCTTCCGGCAGGCCGAGCAGCTGCAGGCGCAATGCCTGCGCCACTATGCCTACCTGCACCTGCAGGCCGGCCGCGATGCCCGCGATCGTCGCCCGGCGCAGGCGTTGGACCAGGTGATGGGCTTGTGCGGCAGCATTGCCCGCGCCGGCAGGGCGGCCCTGCATGAGGCGCCGGCCGATGCCGCCTGGGCCAACGCCTACCCGTTCCTGCGCGAGCGTGCGCAGCAGGAAGCCGCCCTGCCCAGTAACGCCGCGCTGGACGACGCGGTGGATGCGCTGGCCGGCCCGGCCATGGACAGCTTCGCGCGGCTGCGCCGACAGATCATGCGCACGGCCGTCTATCCGCAACTGCAGGGCGAGGGGCGGCAGTGGGACCCCGGTGCCGACCGGCTGGCGCTTGCCCAGCAGCCCGACCGCGCGCTGCGCGAGGCAGGGTGGAAGGGCTACTGGCAGGGCCTGCAGTCGCGGCGCGATCCGATGGCGTCGGTGCTGCTGGGGCTGGTGCAGGTGAACGACAGCGCCTCGCAACTGCAGGACCACGCTTCGGCTACCGAGCGTGGCTATCGCCACATGGGGCTGGACACCGCCACCGTGCAGACCACGCTGGCCGCGGTGGAACGCCACGCCGCGCAACGCGGTGCCTACCAGCAGCAGCTGCTGCGGCATGCAGAGAACCGCGGCGTGCTGGACCCGCAGCCCTGGGATACCACGGTGCCCGATGCCGGCTACGTGCCGCCGGTGCTGACCCTGCAACAGCTGCGCGACACCGCGGCCGACGCCATGCAGCACCTGGGGCCGGTCTACGTGGAAGAACTGCGCGCGCTGTTGGACCCTGCCAGCCACCGCATGGATCTGGACACCGCGCGCGGCCAGCGCAGCCAGGACGCATTCCCGGTGTTTGCGCCCGATGCACCCGCGCTGCTGTTCGTGGGCCAGCGTAGTGGTGATCTGGAAAGTGACGTGGAGATCGTCCACGAAGCCGGGCACAGCCTGCACGGGCAGTGGATGCAGCGGAACCATGCATCGCCGCTGCAGCTCAACGGCAGCGCGTGGCTGACCGAAGCGTTTGCGATCTACAACGAACTGCGCTTCCGCGACCGCCTGTACCAGCAGGCACAGGACCCGCGCGCCAAGGCGTATTACCTCAAGTCACTACTGGACGACATGGTGCTGCAGGTGTTCACGTCGGCCGAAGAAGCGCAGCTGGAGCGATCCATTTACCAGGGCGTGGCCAACAATACCCTGGGCACCGCCGATGATCTGGACCAGCTTACCGGGCAGGTGCTGGCGCGCTATGGCCAACAGCCGCAGCGCTACCCGGAACTGCGCAACGCCTGGATCGGCAAGCGCTTGATGTATGAAGACCCGAATTACCTGGTGAACTACCTCTACGCCGGGCTGCTGGCCGTGCAGTTGTACGTGCTGGACCAGCAGGACCCGGAAGGCTTCCGCGTGCGTTACCTGCAGGTGCTGGGCGAAGGCTTCGATCGCGCTCCGCAGCAGCAGGTGGCGCAGCTGTTGGGGCATGCGCCCGACTGGCCCGCGCTGGTCGATGCGGACATTCAGGTGTTCGACGACAACGTTACCCAGCTGCGCGCGCTGCATGCGCAGATCGACAGCGAGCGACATCGGTGAAGCGGGCGCTGCGCCGCCTTGGTTCGTGGCCAGCGCTGCTGCTCCTGCTGCTGTGGCCCCTGCTGGCCTGGGCGCAGGTGCAGGTGCCACCGCTGGATGGCCCGGTCGTCGACCCGGCCGGTGCACTGCGCCCGGCCACACGTGCCACGTTGGAACAGCAGGCGCGCGCGCTGCAGGCCCGCAAGGGCGGCGCGCAACTGCAGGTGCTGCTGGTGGGCAGTACCGGCCAGGAAAGCATCGAGGCCTACGCGCAGCGGGTGTTCGACCAGTGGCAGTTGGGTCGCAAGGGCGTGGATGACGGCGTGCTGCTGCTGGTGGCCGTGCAGGACCGGCACGTGCGCATCCAGCCCGGCTATGGGCTGGAGGGCGCCATCCCCGATGCCTACGCCAAGCGCATCATTGAAGAGGCCATCCTGCCGCGCTTCCGCGAGGGCGATCTGGACCAGGGCGTGCTGGACGGCAGCGCGCTGCTGGCGGGGCTGGTGGACGGCGAGCCGTTGCCACCGCCGCGCAGCAACCATCTGCTGGATCTGACCTGGCAGGGCATGGATACGATCCTGTTGCTGGCGTTGATGGCCGGGTTCGCGCTGGGCCGCTGGCAGGGGCGTTCGGCAGCCGTGCCGGTGAGACGGTGGTGGTACCGCCCGCTGCACTGGCTGGCGCTGATCGCGCTGGCCGGGCTGGCGACTGCGGTATGGGTGCCGCGGCAGATCGTGCCGATGCTGTTCTTGCTGGCAACGGCTGTGCCACTGGCGTGGGTCTGCGGGCAGCGGTGGCGGCGCAGCCCATCGCTGCGGCGCACGCTGTGGGGCCTGCTGGTCGCCAGCATCGGTATCAGCGTGGCCGTGCTCGCCACGCGCGGGGTGTTCCCCGGTCTGTTCGTGCATGTGGCCCTGTACTTCCTGGCAGGCATCGCCGCGGTGGTGCTGTGGTTCCCGCTGACCCTGGGTCGCGACCGCTGGCAGGACAGCCGGCGTGGCTTCACCCTGCGTGTGCTGCTGCTTGGCACGGTGATGGGCGCGGGCCTGGTGTGGGCGCTGCTGCAGCCGGACCGGCTGGATACCGAAGCGCTGCTGCTGGTGTTCGGCGCCGTGGGCTACATGGGCTGGGCCGTGGCCATGCTGGTGGGCACCGGCACACGCAGCGACGACGATGATGACGACCGGCGTGGCGGCTGGGGCAGCTCGTCGTCCAGTTCGTCCTCGCCCAGCGACTGGAGCGGTGGTGGTGGGCGCAGCGGCGGCGGTGGTGCCTCGGGTAGCTGGTAGATCAGACGGTGTACACGCGCCATCCGCGCGCGTCGTCGCGCAGTTCGCCGCTGCCGGCCACCCCACCGATCTGCAGCACCAGGCCCTGCGCATTGGGCAGGTCTTTCTGTTCGGGGAACCAGCGGCGGTCGGCGGCCACCACGATCAACAGGCCCTCATCGTCGCCCATCGGCGCGAACTGCGCCGACGGCGGACTGAGCGGCTGCAGGCCGAAACGCGCAGTGGCGTCGGCGCGTACCGCATCCACATCATCGCTGGGCAGGCCTACCTCGCTCAGGCACTGCAGTTCACTGCCGTGGAAGGCACCGATATGCGTGCCGGCCGGCAGGCGCTTGCGCCCAATCAGTTCCAGGATCAGGCCGTCGGGCCCGGTGAAATACACCGACTGCGACTGCCAGTTGCTTTCCAGCGCGAAGTAGTCGATGCCCTCGGGATTGCGTTGCAGCGGCGTGCGTTCGCGCAGCCACGTCATCGCTTCGGCGAAACGGTTATCGGGTACGTTGAAGGCCAGGTGCACGCCACCGGTGGCGTGGGCACCCGCCGGTTGCAGGTCGATCGTGCTCCAGCCGATGTGCACGTTGTGGCCGACCACGCGCTGCTGCAGCATATCGCGGAAATAGTCCGCCACGGTTTCGACGTTCGACACCGGCAGGGTGAGATGCAGCAGGCGCATGCGTGATCCTCCATGAAGCACTGGGGCGAGTGTAGCGCCGCGCACCTTTCGCCAGCGTCATCGCCCGCGCAACGAATCGTTACGCCGCCACGGCATGCTCTGGTAGGTGCCAACCTTGGTTGGCACACCCCGTCCGCAACCGCGCCCCGCCGCACGCTCTGGTAGGTGCCAACCTTGGTTGGCACAAGCCGTCCGCAGCCACGCGTTGCGACAGGGGCTTGCACTGGCGGCCACAACCGCAACAATGCACCGCTCAAGGACGACTATAGGGGAAGGGCATGCAGGGTCTGATGGAAGAACACCGCGCCGCGGGTGAAACCGCATGGCCATGATCCTGGCGCTGGTGCTGCTGGCACCGCTGCTGCCACTGGCCCTGCTGGTGCTGATGTGGCGGCGTGCGCCGCGCTGGCAGGGCAACCCGTGGTTGTACCGCGCGGGCTTCGCCTTTCTGGCCGCGCTGCTGTCACCCACGCTGCTGATGGCCGGCCACGGTGGCCTGCCGTGCCCCACCTTCGGTGGCCTGATACTGGTGTTCATGCGGCTGGAATGGATTGGCGATCTTCAGTTGAACCTGATCGCGTTTGGCAGCAAGGATGCCGCGATCCTGTCCGCACCGTTTCTGGTGGTGTTTGCCGCCGCCCTGTTCATCCCGCTGCGCACCGCCCGCCGCGCCAGCCTCACGTTCGATTGATCGCGCCCCCATCGGGCGCCCATTGGCCTGGTAGGTGCCAACCTTGGTTGGCACGAACCGTCCGCGCCAAACATGCGATCTGCCTCTGAAGGACTACAGATGGTCAGCAAAGACCCAACCAGCGAAGGCCCCGTGGATGCGGCCTTCCGCCCCGTCCTGACCTGGATGGCCAACGAAATCGCCGCAGGCCGGCCGCCGAAAGCGGCGAACGTACGGCTGCGCACCGCCGATACGTGGGAGGCCATCACCGGCATCCTCCAGGACTACGGCGAGACCTTGGTTCCGCTGCCGGAAACGACCTGGGAATCCTCGGTGTGCCAGTGGTATGGACAGCACTGGCAGGTCCTGGTCGACCTCTACACGGAGGGAGAGGGGCGAAGCGATCTGGTGATGCATGTCGACATCACCGAAGCCGAAGGCGGCTTCGATTACACCCTGCACTTGGTCTACGTTCCCTAATCACACGCGACCGTAGAGTCGAGCATGCTCGACTGCTCTGGCCCTTCGTAGAGTCGAGCTTGCTCGACTGCCGTCGCAAAGAGCAGTCGAGCAAGCTCGACTCTACCAAAGCAACGCAGCCACGCATCGCCCGGCATTCCAAGCAAAGCAGTCACGCACCGCCCGGCATTCCAAGGTCAAGCAGCCACGCACCACCCGGCATTCCAAGGTCAAGCAGCCACGCACCACCCGGCTCGGCCCATCCACGCATGGCGTGGATCTACCGGTGTCCGTCGGGTGTGTCCCGGCACATCCATCCAAGCCCGGCCGTGGCCCCGGCCGCCATCATCGCGTTGCCTCCCGGCCGCTTGTGCTACTACGGCCCGTGCAGTCCTTCCCCCTTCGGAGCACGACCATGGTCAACCCCGTCGCCCAGGCCCATCGCGGCCCGGGCACCACGCTTTTCAGCCTGCTGAACCCCATACCGTTCGGCTTCTTCGTCGCCGCGCTGATCTTCGACATCCTCTACCTCAACACCGCCGAGGTGATGTGGGGCAAGTCCGCCGCCTGGCTGATCACCTTCGGCCTGCTGATCGCCATCATTCCGCGCCTGATCAACCTGTTCGCGGTGTGGCGCCGCAACGGCACCGCCACCGGCGTGGACCGTGTGGATTTCCTGCTGAACCTGGTGGCCATCGTGTTGGCTATCTGGAACGCCTTCGTGCACAGCCGTGACGCCTATGCGGTGGCGGTGCCGGGCACCGTGCTGTCCGCGCTGACCGTGGCCCTGATCGCGATCGGCTACATCCTGTTGTCACTGCAGGCCCCGGTGCTGCAGGGAGGTCGTCATGGCTGAGCGCATCCTGCCCACGCTGGGCATCCTTTCCCTGGCCGTCATGCTCGCCGCCTGCGCCGGCAAGGCCGAATACCACCCGGCCGACCAGTCCGGTCCGCAGCCGCCGCTGCCCAAGCCGGCCAACTTCCTAATGCCGCCCATGCAGGTGCCCAAGGGCGTGGGCTGGGCCGAAGGCCAGGCGCCGGCCGTGGCCGAAGGCCTGAAGATCGAGCGCATTGCCGCCAACCTGCAGCACCCGCGCCGCCTGCTGACCCTGCCCAATGGCGATGTGCTGGTGGTGGAAGGCAATGGCCCCGGCGAAGAACCGGTCACCACGCCCAAGCAGTGGATTGCCGGCAAGGTGAAGGCGCGCTCGGGCAAGGCCGGCAAGGGCGGCAACCGGGTCACCCTGCTGCGGCGCACGCCGGGCACCGATACCTGGACCCAGCACGTCTACATCGAAGGCCTGCACTCGCCGTTCGGCATCCAGCTGATCGGCAACACGCTGTATGTGGCCAACACCGGCAACATCATGCAGTACCAGTACGTGCCGGGTGCCACCCGCATGGCCGACAAGGGCCGCGAGTTCACCGATCTGCCCAGCACCATCAACCACCACTGGACCAAGGAACTGCTGGCCAGCCGTGATGGCAGCAAGCTGTACGTGGGCGTGGGTTCCAACAGCAACATCACCGAAAATGGCCTGGCCGTGGAATACCGCCGCGCCGTGGTGCTGGAAGTGGACGTGGCCACCCGTGGCAGCCGCATCTACGCATCGGGCATCCGAAACCCCACCGGCCTGGACTGGGAACCGAGCACCGGCGCACTGTGGGCGGTGGCCAACGAGCGCGATGAAATCGGCGCCGACTTGGTGCCCGATTACCTGACCTCGGTGAAGGAAGACGGCTTCTACGGCTGGCCCTACAGCTATTACGGCCAGCACGTGGATGAACGCGTGCAACCGCAGCGGCCCGATCTGGTGGCCAAGGCGATCAAGCCCGACTACGCCATCGGCTCGCACGTGGCACCGCTGGGCCTGCTGTTCTACACCGGCCAGTCGCTGCCCGCGAAGTACCACGGCGGCGCCTTCATCGGCGAACACGGCAGCTGGGATCGTTCGCCATTGAGCGGCTACGAAGTGGTGTACGTACCGTTCAAGGACGGCAAGCCGACCGGCCGCCCGCAACCGGTGGTGACCGGGTTTGCATCGAAGGATGAAAAGACCCTGATGGGCGCCCCGGTGGGCATGGCGATGGACGCCGACGGTGCGCTGCTGGTGGCTGACGACGTAGGCGACGTCGTCTGGCGGGTCTCGGCAAAGTAACGGAACTGTAGAGTCGAGCCCTGCTCGACTGCTTTGGCCGTGGCTGTGGCTGTGGCTGTGGCTGTGGCTCCGGCTCTGGCTCTGCTCTGGCCTTTGTAGAGTCGGGGGGGGGGGGGGGGGGGGGGGGGGGGGGGGGGGGGGGGGGG
>NZ_JACVUD010000127.1:0-11355 GCF_016624905.1 Stenotrophomonas sp. S49
CTACCAGATGGGGCGACGGCGGTAGCGCCGGGCCATGCCCGGCGACCGCAGCGGCGCCGTGAGAATCCGCCGGGCATGGCCCGGCGCTACCGTCAGGAAGCTTCCGCCGCTTCCAACGTGTTCTGCATCAACGTGGCCACGGTCATCGGGCCCACGCCACCCGGCACCGGGGTGATCCAGCTCGCGCGCTCGGCGGCGGCTTCAAACCCGACGTCACCCACCAACCGGCCGTCATCCAACCGGTTGATGCCCACGTCGATCACCACGGCGCCCGGCTTTACCCATTCACCCGGCACGATGCCCGGGCGGCCCACGGCCACCACCAGGATGTCGGCGTTGCGCACGGCCTGTTCCAGCACGTCCTTGGGGGTGAACTTGTGGCAGCTGGTCACGGTGCATCCGGCAATAAGCAGCTCCAGGCCCATCGGGCGGCCCACGTGGTTGCTCACGCCCACGATGGTGGCGTTGCGGCCGCGCACCGGCTGGTCGGTGTGGCCCAGCAGCGTGGTGATGCCGCGCGGGGTGCAGGGGCGCAGGCCGAATTCACGCAGGGCCAGGTGGCCGACGTTTTCCGGGTGGAAACCGTCCACGTCCTTGCGCGGGTCGATGCGCTGGATCAGCCGGCGCGCATCCGGAATGCCCGGCAGCGGCAGCTGGATCAGGATGCCGTTGATCTTGGGGTCGGCATTCAGCTGGTCAATCAGGTCCAGCAGCTCGGCCTCGGTGGTGCCGGCCGGCAGATCGTAGTCGTAGGCTTCAATACCGACCTTTTCCGCCGCGCGGCGCTTGTTGCGCACGTACACGGTCGAGGCCGGGTCACCACCCACCAGCACTACGGCCAGGCCCGGGCGGCTGCCGCCGGCGGCGACGCGGGCGTCAACGCGCACCTTCAGGCTGTCGAGCAGATCCTCGGCAATACGGCGGCCATCGAGGATGCGGGCAGGAGGCGTTGCGACGGAATCGTTCATCGAATGCGGGGGCAGGCGGCGGCGGGGACGCTATTGTCCCTGATTCAGGCCCCCTCGCCCACCGCTTCGCTCGCCGGGCATGGCCCGGCGCTACCCTGTTGCTGCCACCGCTTCGCTCGCCGGGCATGGCCCGGCGCTACCCGTAAACTGCGCACCGGCCCGGTAGCGCCGGGCGCCCATCATTCCTCTTCTTCTTCCGGCACCTGGTCGGCATTCAACGTACGCGCCTTGCGCTTGGGCGCGGTGAACGGCGTCGGGGTCGGCACGCCCGGCAGTGCGCTGCCGAACACCATGTGCGCACCGGCACGCAGGCTGCCGCCGGCCATTTCCAGTTCGAAGCGTTCGGCGTCGCGCTCGCGGATCTGCTCGGCAATCTCCTGGGCGTCCTCTTCTTCTGCACCCAGTTCCATCAGCGCGGCCTGGCCGAACAGCAGGGCCGATTCGAAGGTCTCGCGAATCTGGAAATCCACACCCGCATGGATCAACCGCAGCGAGTGCTCGCGGTCAAACGAGCGCACCAGCAGCTTGGCCTGCGGGAATTCGTGCGCCACCAGTTCCACGATGCGGTCGGCATCTTCGGCATTGTTCACGCATACTGCAATCGCACGTGCGGTGGCCGCGCCCGAAGCATGTAGAACGTCAAGACGCGTGCCGTCGCCGTAATAGATCTTGAAGCCGAAGCGCTCGGCGTTGTGGATCATCTCCACATCGTTGTCGATGATGGTCACGTCCACGTCGCGGGCCAGCAGCGACTGGCTGGCCACCTGGCCGAAGCGGCCGAAGCCGATCATCAGCACGCTGCCAGAGAGGCCGTCGGCGGTGTCCACGCCTTCCAGGCTGACTTCCGGCTTGGGCGCCACGCGCTTGTAGACCAGTACCACCAGCGGGGTCAGCGCCATCGACAGCACCACCACGGCGGTGAAGTTGGCATTGATGTCCATGTTGATGACGCCGGCGCTGGCGGCGGCACTGAACAGCACGAAGGCGAACTCACCACCCTGCGCCATCAGCACGCCACGGTCCAGCGCCTGAGCGTGGTCGCTGCCCATCAGGCGCGCCACCACGTAGATGCACAGGGCCTTGGCGGCCATCAGCGCCAGCACGAGGCCGACGATCAGCGGCCAGTTGCCGGCCACCACGCCCAGGTCCAGCGCCATGCCCACGCTCAGGAAGAACAGGCCCAGCAGAATGCCGCGGAACGGTTCGATGTCCGCTTCAATCTGGTGGCGGAAGGTCGATTCGCTCAGCAGCACGCCGGCCAGGAACGCGCCCATCGCCATCGACAGGCCCGACAGCTGCATCAGCAGCGCCGCACCCAGCACCACCAGCAGCGCGGCGGCGGTCATCACTTCGCGCGCCTTGGCTTCGGCCAGCAGGCGGAACAGCGGGTTCAGCAGGAAGCGGCCGACCAGCACCAGGCCGATGATGGCGCCGGCGCCGATGGCCACCGACAACCAGCGCGAGCCCTCACCGTCGGCACTGCCGGCGCTGGGCGCCATCCACGCCACCAGGGCGAGCAGCGGCACGATCAGCAGGTCTTCGAACAGCAGGATGGAGACGATCTTCTGCCCCGACGGCAGCGCGATGTCGCCGCGTTCGGCCAGCAGCTGCATCACCACTGCGGTGGAGGTCAGCACGAAGCCGGTGGCGCCGATGAAGGCGACCTGCCAGGGCAGCCCGAACAACTTGGCGACGCTGGTCAGTACCAGCGCGCAGGTGACGATCTGCAGCGTGCCCAGCCCGAAGATTTCCTTGCGCAGGCTCCACAGGTGCGAGGGCCGCATTTCCAGGCCGATCACGAACAGGAACATCACCACGCCCAGCTCGGCGGTGTGCAGGATCGCCTGCGGGTCGGAGAACCAACCCAGGCCGAACGGGCCGATGGCCAGGCCGGCGGTGAAATAGCCCAGTACCGAGCCCAGGCCCAGCCTGCGGAACAGCGGCACCATGACCACCGCTGCGCCCAACAGGGCGACGACCTTGACCAGTTCGCTGGTCGCTGCTTCTACCGCCATGCGGTGTGTTCCCCAGATGCGTTGATGGGGTCAACGATAGGGGAAGTTGGTGGACGGCAATAGCATGTGCGTTGCGTTTGATTGTGCCGAAAACGGAACGATAGCGGAATCAACACCCATCATCGTTCCGAAATCGACCCCGCGGTAGCGCCGGGCCATGCCCGGCGGATCGGTCACCCGCCCCGGCAGAACGCGGCGTAATCGATATACCCGGGGAACACCACACCCGGCGCGCACACCGGGCACGTCGGGTCCGGCGCAATGCGGCTCTCCCGGAACCTCAGCCCCAGCGCATCGAACCGCAGCAACCGCCCGACCAGCGGCTGGCCAATGCCCAGCAGCAGCTTCAGCACCTCGGTGGCCTGCAGCACCCCGGCCAAGCCGGGCAGCACGCCCAGCACCCCGGCCTCGGCGCAGTTCGGCGCGAACTCCGGCGGCGGCGGTTCCGGGAACAAGCAGCGGTAACACGGCGCCACGCCACGCTGGCGGCCGGCGTCAAACGCGCTTACCTGGCCGTCGAAGCGCTCGATGGCCGCATACACCAGCGGCACCGCGTGCTTGATGCAGGCGTCGTTGAGCAGATAGCGCAGCGGGAAGTTGTCCGATCCATCCAGCACCACGTCCACGCCCTGCAGCAGGCGATCGATGTTCTCGGACGTGACCCGCTCGCGCACGGCCTCGACGTCGATGCTCGGGTTCAGCGCCAGCAGGCGCTCGCGCGCCGAGTCCACCTTGGCCTGGCCGACGCTGGCTTCGGTATGCACGATCTGCCGCTGCAGGTTGCTGCGCTCCACATGGTCGTGGTCGACCAGGCGCAGGTGCCCTACCCCCGCAGCCGCCAGATAGAAGCTGGCCGGTGCGCCCAGACCACCGGCACCGAGCACCAGCACGCGCGCCTGCTGCAGGCGACGCTGGCCGGCCTCGCCCACCTGCGGCAGCAGCAGGTGGCGCGAGTAGCGGTCGTAGAAGTCTTGATCAGCCGCGGACAGCAGCGGTTGCACCAGCGGCAGCGATTGTTCGCGCCAGGCCACGGTGCCGCCCGTCACGGAAGCGATGTTCGAATAGCCCGCCGTCATCAGCGCCAGCGCTGCATCGGCCGAACGCTTGCCGGTCTGGCAGATCAGCATGATTTCCTGATCGGGCGCGGGCAGATGTGCGGCCGGTTCGGCCAGCAGATCATCCTTGGCCACGCCACGCGCGCCCTCGGCCATGCCACCGGCACGTTCGTGCGCGTTGCGCACATCGATCAGCACCGCGCCATGGGCCAGGCGCGCGTGCGCCTGCTGCGGGGAACGCTCGGGAATGCTCATGTGCCCATTGTAGGCCGGTCGCCAGGCGTGGGTGGCCGCGGTAATGACGGCGCCAGCAACGCGCGCGGTAGAGTCGACCGTTGGTCGACTGCTCTTCGCCGAATCCCGAAGCCCCGCGCTGCGCGCGGCAGTCGACTGACAGTCGACTCTACCCCGTCGTTTTCCCCCGTCCGGTTTTTCCCGGTCGGTTTTCCCCGGTCGGTTTCCAACGAAAAAGGCGGCCCTGCGGCCGCCTTTTCATGGATTACTTGCCCTTTACGTGCTTCATCAAGCGCCGCTTGGCCTTGACCTGCCGCTCGGTGAGGACGTTCTTCTTGCCCTCGTACGGGTTGGTACCCTCGCGGAAGATGAAGCTCACCGGGGTGCCAATCAGCTTGAAGCGCTTGCGGAAGAAGTTTTCCAGATAGCGCTTGTACGATTCCTGCAGCTCCTTCAGGCGCGTGCCGTGCACGATGAAGGTGGGCGGGTTGGAACCAGCCGGGTGCACGTAACGCAGCTTCGAGACATGGCCGCGGATGGTCGGCGGCGGGTTGGTCTCGTACGCCACTTCCAGCGCCTTGTTCACTTCGCTGGTGGTGAAGGTCTTGTTCGCCGATTCGTGCGCGCGGTGCACGGCGCGGAACAGTTCGCGCAGGCCCGAGCCATGCTTGGCCGAGATGCGTACCGATTCGGCCCACGGCACGAAGCCCAGCTTCAGCGACAGCAGGGTTTCGGCCTGCTCGCGCTGGTACTCGGTCAGGCCATCCCACTTGTTGATGGCGATCACCAGCGCACGGCCGGCATCAAGCACGGCACCCAGCACGGTGGCGTCCTGGTCGGTCACGCCTTCGGTGGCGTCCAGCATCAGCACGGCCACCTGGCACTGCTCGATGGACTGCATGGTCTTGACCACCGAGAACTTCTCGACCACTTCATCCACGCGCGAACGGCGGCGCAGGCCGGCGGTGTCGATCAGGCGGTAGTCGCGGCCGTCACGCTCCAGGTCCACCGCGATCGAATCGCGGGTGGTGCCCGGCACGTCCGAGGCGATCATGCGCTCTTCGCCCAGGATGCGGTTCACCAGGGTCGACTTGCCCACGTTGGGGCGGCCGACGAAGGCGATGCGGATGCGGTTCGGGTCGTTGTCCAGCTCTTCGCCGCTGCCTTCTTCGGGCAGGCGCTGGATCACTTCGTCCAGCAGGTCGTCCAGACCCTGGCGATGGGCGGCCGATACGGTCAGCATTTCGCCGAAGCCATAGCGGGCGAATTCCGAACGCACGTTGTCCTCGTCGGTGCCGTCGATCTTGTTGATCAGCAGCAGCGTGGGGCGCGAGAGCTTGCGCAGCCAGGCCAGGATCTCGTCGTCCATGGCCGAGGTGCCCTCACGGGCATCCACCACGAACAGGATCAGGTCGGCTTCGGCGGCGGCGGCACGGGCCTGGCGCGTGGTCGCGCCAGCCAGGCCTTCTTCTTCTTCGGCAATACCGCCGGTGTCGACCACCAGGAAGTGGTTGTCTTCATCAAGGCGGCACACGCCGTAGTTGCGATCGCGGGTGACGCCGGGCTGGTCATGGACCAGGGCGTCACGGGTGCGGGTCAACGCATTGAAAATGGTTGACTTGCCGACATTCGGCCGTCCAACCAGGGCGACCAAAGGCAGCATCGCGATTACTCCGTATTAATTTGCCAACCGGAAGGCGGTCAGCTTGCCATCAACGTTCTGCACCAGCAGCAATCCGTCGGCCACGATTGGCTGGGCCAGCAGGGCGTCACCGCCGCTCTTGGCCCGCGCCGCCAGTGCGCCGTCGGACGTCTGCAGCCAGTGCAGGTATCCCTTGTAGTCACCCACCACCACATAATCGCCCTGCAGGGCCGGGCCGGTGAGCGAACGACGGGCCAGTGCGGTCTGCGACCACATGGCAGCGCCACTGGTCTTGTCCAGGCCGAACACCCCGCCCTTGTTGTCGGTTACGAACACATTGCCCGAAGACACCGCCACGCCACCGGCACCGCCGTGGTCACGCGCCCACAGCGGGCGACCGGTCGGGCCTTCGATGGCCATGGTCTGGTTCTTGAAGCTGCTGACGAACAGCGTGTTGCCTTCCAGCACCGGGGCGCCGTCGACGTCGGCCATGCGCTCCAGCTCGGTACGGCCTTCGCCGCTGGCCAGGCTCTGGTCCCACAGGGTGCGGCCGTCCTGCATGGCCAGCGCGGACACCGCGCCGTCATCCTTGCCGATGAACAGCACGCCCGGGCCGGTGACCACCGGCGCGTTGCCGCGCACGGTCAGGGCCGGCAGTTCGCTGGGGTTGAACCACTTCTGGGTGCCGTTGCCGGCATCGAAGGCGGTGACCCGGCCATCGTTGCTGCGCACGAACACCAGGCCGTTGGCCACGGCCGGGGCGGCGATGACTTCGTTGGGCACGCGGGCGCGCCACTTTTCGCTGCCATCGTTGATGTCCAGGGCAATGACCTGGCCGTCCAGCGTGCCGATCACCACCAGGTTTTCACCCACGCCGGGGCCGCCGGACAGGCGCAGCTTCGGCTTCTTCTTTTCCTTGGTCGGTTCCCAGGTCCAGACCTTCTTGCCGGTCTGCAGGTCGATGGCGTGCACGCCGCCGGTAATGGCCGCGGCGAACACGTGGCCATTGGCCACCACCGGGCCCTGGCGCACGCCAATGCGCTGCTCGCCCTTGCCCAGGTTTACCGACCAGGCCTTGTTGACCTTCACGGTCGGCTCGAACTTCACCAGCTCGGCCGGTTCCTGCGCCTTCTTGGCGGCGGCATCCTTACCGGCGAACCAGCCCTTCATGGTGCTGCAGCCGGACAGCGCCATACCGAGCAGCAGCACGGAAGCGACGCGCGTGATCATGACCTTCTGACTCATCAAACCGACTCCGCAGGGGCGGCGACGGTGCCGCCAGCGTCCATAACCTTGGTTTCCAGCAGGCGCCGCTGCGGCGCTGCCACGTCCAGCGTTTTCAGCGCCTTCTCATACTGTTCGCGCGCGGCATCGCGCTTGCCCTGGGCCAGCAGCGCATCGCCGTGGATTTCCAGGCTGCTGCTGTCGGTGGCACTGCCCAGCAGCTTGATGGCCTCATCGCTCTTGCCGGTGGCCACCAGCAGGCGCGCCACGCGCTGGTCGACCACGCGCTGCAGGTCACCTTCAACTTTGACCGCGCGCAGGGTGGCCAGTGCTTCTTCGTTCTTGCCCGCGTCCACCTGGGCCTTGGCCAGCTGCAGGGCGGCCAGATCGCCGTAGATGCTGGACGGGCCAGCCTCCAGCGCCTTCACCGCCTTGGCGGCGTCGTCCAGCTTGTTCTGTTCCAGGCCGACCAGGGCTTTCTGGTATTCGACATTGGCCGTGGCCAGCTTGCCGCCCTGTTGCTGCTGCCACCACTGCCAGCCGGCAATGGCACTGATGGCGATGACTACGCCACCGATGATGCTGGCGCCATTGCTCCGCAGCCAGCTGCGGACGCGTTCACTTTGTTCGTGCTCGTCGAGCAGATCGTCGATCGCCATGCGTACTCTCGCCCCGCCCATCGGGAGGGACCATTGGGATTATCGAAGGTGGTGAAACCGCGTCTCAGTGTGAAACCGGGACTACGGAGCCTTCAGAGGATACCTGAAAGCGGGCCACGTTGGCTCGCTGGTAGGGGCTCAGATCGACGATAGCGCCGTTCTGCTGAACCTGCACCGCCGAGGCATTGCCCAGGGTGACGCGCGTTACCTGGCCGGGGGTGAAGCTGCGGCGCTCGCCGGCCTTGATCAGGGCCTTCTCGACCGTGCCGCCATCGGGGCCGGCAATATCCACCCAGCTGTCGCCACTGAACTGCATGTCCAGGTTGGCGGCGGCCGGCGCAGCGGCCGGGGCCGGGCGCGGCACCGGGGTGAGCGAGGCCACGTACGGCGCGGCCGGCTTGGCAGCCGGGGCGGCCACCGGCGCGCTGGCCACGGCGGCATCGCTGCCTGCCACCGGCGGGGTGACCGGCACGGCGGCCGGAATGGCATCCAGCGAGGCGGTGCTGGGCGCCGACGGGGTGCCATCGAAGTGGCCGCGGGTGGCGAACCACACCGGCACCGCCAACACAGCGGTAATGCCGACGTACAGCGCACGGCGGCCGAGGTTTTCGGCAATGCGGCGCGCACGCGGGGTATGGGTATGGCTGACCAGGGTGGGCGGTACCACCGGCCCGACCTGGGCCTGTTCCAGCAGCTGGCTGATATCCACGTTCAGCAGGCGCGCATAGCTGCGCAGCTGGCCGCGCACGAACACCGGCGCACCCAGCTTCTGCCACTGCTCTTCTTCCAGGGACTTCACCACCTGAACGGGCATGCGCAAGCGCGTGCCAACGTCTTCAAGGGTCAGCCCGGCCGCCTCGCGGGCCTGGCGCAGGCGGGTGCCGCAGCCGGCCGCAGTATCGAGAGCGCTCACAGTCTGGTCATCAATCACAATGCATCAACCCTGGAGTTTAGGAGCCCGCATCCTGCGGAAATTCCTGTCGAATCCGCTGCAGATAGCGATCAGATGCCGCCTGATCGCCCAGTCGCGCTTCGATGTCAGACGCAAGTTGTAACACGGAACGCGTGGCCGGTGCAGCCGCAATCCTACGTTCGGCGAAGGCCCGCGCGGCCATGTACTGGCCCTGGCGGAAGCTGAGCTGGGCCATCGCTTCCAGCGCCACCGGGTTCTGCGGGGCGTGCTGCAGCGAGGTCCGCAGGTCGCGTTCGGCACGCTCGACCTGGCCCGCATCGAGCGCACAGCCCCCGGCGTTGGCCAGTGCCGCGGCGGGGGTGGCATAACCCGGCGCCTGCAGGGCGCGGTCGAACCAGACCAGCGATTCGGCGGCCTGGCCGTGCTGGCACAGCCAGGCGGCGTAGTTGTTCAGCACATCGCCGCGCTGCGGGGCCAGTTCGGCGGCGCGGCGGAAGCCGTCGCCGGCCTGCTGCTGGCGGCCACGGCGGTCTTCCACCCCGGCCTGCAGCATCAGCGCATCCACGCCGTTGGGCTGGATCTTCAGCGCCTGCCGGGTCTTGCGCTCGGCCTCGTCCAGGTTGCCGACCTGCAGGTCACGGGCAGCCAACGCCAGCATGTCGTCGTACTTGAACTGCTGGCGCACGTTGGGGTCGTCGCGCACGGTGTGCACCGGGGCCACGCCGCCGGGGCCGATGGGAATTTCAGAAGTGGTGGTACAGCCGCTGGCAGCCACTGCCAGCATGCCTGCGAACAGGGCCGGCAACCGGCGGTCAGGCCGCTGCATCACTCCCCTTCCCTGCCTGCAGCGTCTTGTTGAACTCCGCCTGGCGGCGCGTGCGGTCCATCACCTGGCCCTTCAACTGGCCACAGGCCGCGTCGATGTCGTCGCCACGGGTGCGGCGCACCATGGTCAGCACGTTGCTGTCCAGCAGGATCTTCTGGAAGGCGCGGATATGCGCTTCTTCGGAACGCTCGTAGCGGGTGCCCGGGAACGGGTTGAACGGAATCAGGTTGACCTTGCCCGAATCCCTGGCCTGCACCGCGTTGTCGAACTGGTGCATCAGGCGGGCCAGCTCGCGCGCATGCTCCGGCTTGTCGTTGATGCCCTTCATCAAGGTGTACTCGAAGGTGACCGACTCGCGGCGCTTGTTGGCGCGCAGGTAGCGGGCGCACGAGGCCATCAGATCGGCGATCGGGTACTTCTTGTTCAGCGGCACCAGCGTTTCGCGCAGCGCGTCATTCGGCGCATGCAGGGAAACGGCCAGCGACACGTCGCTTTCGGCGGACAGGCGATCGATCTGCGGGACCAGCCCGGACGTCGAAAGCGTCACGCGCTTGTTGGCCAGGCCGTAGCCCAGGTCGTCGCGCATCACGCTCATGGCGCGCACGACGTTGTCGAAATTCATCAACGGCTCGCCCATGCCCATCATCACCACGTTGGTGAGGCGGCGCATCTGGTGCGGCACGTTGCCCAGGTGGCGCGCGGCCACCCACACCTGGCCGATGATCTCGGCGGTGGTCAGGTTGCGGTTGAAGCCCTGGGTAGCGGTGGAGCAGAACGTGCAGTTCAGGCCGCAACCGACCTGCGAGGACACGCACAGCGTGCCGCGGGTCTTGTCGGGGATGTACACGGTCTCGATGGCGTTCTTGCCATCCACGCCCATCGCCAGCAGCCACTTGTGGGTGCCGTCGGCGGAGGGCTTGTCGAACACGATGTTGGGAACAACGACCTCGGCATGGGCCTGCAGCTTGGCGCGCAGGACCTTGCCGAGATCGGTCATTTCATCGAAATCGGTGACGTAGCGATGGTGGATCCACTTCATCACCTGATGGGCACGGAATTTCTTTTCGCCGAGTTTTTCGACGAAAAACTGTTCCAGGCCCGCGCGATCGAGGTCGAGCAGGTTCTGCTTGCCAGCCGTGGGTGCCGACTTCGGCAGCGGCTGGATGGCGGGGGACTGTACGACCTCGTTCACGGCATCACTCTCAGCGCGAAACGACTTCGGTGGCGGCGAAGAAGTAGGCCACTTCAATGGCGGCGTTCTCGACCGAGTCCGAGCCGTGGGCGGCGTTGGCATCGATGGAATCGGCGAAGTCGGCGCGGATGGTGCCCGGCGCAGCGTCCTTCGGGTTGGTGGCGCCCAGCAGGTCGCGGTGGGCCAGGACGGCGTTCTCGCCTTCCAGGGCCTGGATCATCACCGGGCCGGAGATCATGAACTCGACCAGCGCGTTGAAGAACGGACGCTCGCGGTGCACGGCGTAGAAGCCTTCGGCTTCACGGCGCGACAGCTGCTTGTACTTGGCGGCCACGACCTTCAGGCCGGCCTTCTCGAAGCGGGCGTAGATTTCGCCGATGACGTTCTTGGCAACGGCGTCCGGCTTGATGATCGAAAGAGTGCGCTCCAGCGCCATGGGATGTCTCCAATGGAATCGGGCCGCTGATGGCCCGAAGGGTAACATGAAAAAAACCCGCGTCGGGACGCGGGCTTAGCCTGATAAACGTGCGCGGATTGTAAAAGATCCCGCGTAGTAGTGCCAGCCCATGGCTGGCAGCCGCGCGGCCGCCCGGGGTCAGACCCCCGCAGGGGCTCTGACCCCACCAC
>NZ_JACVUD010000128.1:0-11121 GCF_016624905.1 Stenotrophomonas sp. S49
CCGGGGCCCCCCCCCCGGCGCCCCCCCCACCGGCATCGGTAGCGCCGGGCCATGCCCGGCGGGAACCTGGAAATCAGGGCTTGTCGCGCACCAGCGCGTCGGCTTCCAGCACGCCGCCGTCCTTGCCGTGCAGGTACAGGTGCATGTCCTGCTGCGGGTAGGGAATATTGATGCCGGCCTTGTCGTAGCCCAGCTTGATCTGCTCCAGCAGCGTGACCTTGGTGCCGAAGTGGTCGGCCGACTTCACGTAGCAGCGGATGCCCAGGTTGATGGCATGCGCGCCCAGTTCGTACACCACCACGTCCGGTTCGGGCGTGGCCAGCACGCGCGGGTCGGCCTTCATCAGCGCCAATGCAGTGTCGCGCGCCTGCTGGATGTTGTCCTCGTAGCCGATGCCCACCACCAGCTCCACACGGCGGGTGGGTTCGGCGGTCAGGTTGATGATCGGCGCCGCGGTGATCAGCGTGTTGGGAATGGTGGTGTGCTGGTTGTCGGCGCCGGTGATGACGGTCTGGAAGATGCGCACTTCGCGCACGGTACCGGTCTGCCCGGCCACGGTAACCACGTCACCCACGCGGAACGGGCGCAGGGTCACCAGCATCACCCCGGAGGCGATGTTGGACAGCGAGTCCTTCAATGCCAGGCCGACGGCCAAGCCGGCGGTGCCCAGCACGGCCAGCAGCGGGGTGATCTGCACGCCCAGCGTGCCGATGGCCAGGATCACCACGATCACCAGCGAGGCGGCGTAGACCACGTTGCGCAGGAAGCTGCCCAGCATCGGGTCCACGCCCATGCGCGCGGTGGCGCGCGGCATCGCATTGGACAGGCGACGGGCCAGCCACATGCCGATCAACAGCACCACGATGGCGGCCAGCAGCGGCACCCCATACGTTTCCAGCAGGCGCTCCCAGTCCAGGGAATGGAACCAGGAAGCAGTGGCGGGGGCGGGTGGGGCAGTGGCAGTCATGGAGGCTCCTTGGCAGGGACGGCATCGGCGTGCGCGCACGCCAGAAACAACAAACCCCGCAGTAGCGGGGTTTGCATGTGCTGCCAGTATGGGCTGGCGCCGATGAACACGACGTCAGCCCATGCCACTACTGCATCAGCCGTTGGCCTTCAGCTTGGCCAGGCGCAACCAGGTGTCGACCACGGTGTCCGGGTTCAGCGACACCGACTCGATGCCTTCCTGCATCAGCCATTCGGCCAGATCCGGATGGTCGGACGGGCCCTGGCCGCAGATGCCGACGTACTTGCCCTTGGCGCGCGCCGACTTGATGGCCATCGACAGCAGCTTCTTCACCGCCGGATTCCGCTCGTCGAACAGGTGCGCAACGATGGACGAATCGCGGTCCAGGCCCAGGGTGAGCTGAGTCAGATCGTTGGAACCGATCGAGAAGCCATCGAAGATTTCCAGGAACTCATCAGCCAGCAGTGCGTTGGACGGCACTTCGCACATCATGATGATCTTCAGGCCGTTCTCGCCCTGCTTCAGACCGTTCTGGGCCAGTACCTCGACCACCTTGCGGCCTTCTTCCAGCGTGCGCACGAACGGAATCATGACCCACAGGTTGTCCAGGCCCATTTCGTTGCGCACGCGCAGCACGGCCTGGCATTCCAGCGCGAAGGCGGCGGCAAAGCTCGGATCGACGTAACGGCTGGCGCCGCGGAAGCCGATCATCGGGTTCTCTTCGTGCGGCTCGTAGTTGCTGCCGCCGACCAGGTTGGCGTACTCGTTGGACTTGAAGTCCGACAGGCGCACGATCACCGGGTTCGGTGCGACCGAGGCGGTGAGGGTGGCGATGCCTTCGGCCAGGCGGTTCACGTAGAAGCTGACCGGATCGCCGTAGCCGGCGATCTTCTCGTCGATCTTCTTCTTGGTGGCCGCATCCTGGCGGTCGTACTCCAGCAGCGCGTTCGGGTGGATGCCGATGTGGCTGGCAATGATCATTTCCAGGCGGGCCAGGCCGATGCCGGCGTTCGGCAGCTGGCCGAAGTCGAAGGCACGTTCCGGGTTGGCCACGTTCATCATGATCTTCAGCGGCGCCGCCGGCATGTTGCCCAGGTCGGTGGTGGTGCGCTCGAACTTCAGCTGGCCTTCGTAGATGAAGCCGGTATCGCCTTCAGCGCAGCTGACGGTGACCGGCTGGCCATCTTCGATGACCTTGGTCGCATTGCCCGAACCGACCACGGCCGGCACGCCCAGTTCGCGGGCGATGATGGCGGCGTGGCAGGTGCGGCCGCCACGGTTGGTGACGATGGCCGAGGCGCGCTTCATCACCGGTTCCCAATCCGGGTCGGTCATGTCGGCGATCAGCACGTCGCCGGGCTGCACGCGGTTCATGTCGTCCAGGGTCTTGACCACGCGGGCCACGCCCGAGCCGATCTTGGCACCGACGGCGCGACCTTCGGCCAGCACGTTGCCGCCCTTTTCGGTCAGCGCGAAGCGCTCGATCTGGGTGGCGTGGCTGCGCGACTTCACCGTTTCCGGGCGCGCCTGCACGATGAACAGCTTGCCGCTGACACCGTCCTTGGCCCACTCGATGTCCATCGGGCGGCCGTAATGCTTTTCGATCACCAGCGCCTGCTTGGACAGTTCCTGCACGTCCTCGTCGCTGATGGAGAAGGTGCTGCGCAGTTCGGCCGGGGTGTCTTCGATCTTGACGCGCTCACCGGGCACGTCGGAATACACCATGCGGATCGCCTTGCTGCCGAGCGAGCGGCGCAGGATCGCCGGCTTGCCGGCCTGCAGGGTGGGCTTGTAGACGTAGAATTCGTCCGGGTTCACCGCGCCCTGCACGACCATTTCGCCCAGGCCGAACGAGGAGGTGACGAAGACCACGTCACGGAAGCCCGATTCGGTGTCCAGGGTGAACAGCACGCCGGAGGAACCGACGCCCGAACGCACCATCAGCTGTACGCCGGCGGACAGGAACACGTCTTCGTGCTTGAAGCCGTGGTGCACGCGGTAGGCGATGGCGCGGTCGTTGTACAGCGAGGCGAACACTTCCTTGACCTTGTGCACGACATCATCGGCACCGGTGACGTTGAGGAAGGTTTCCTGCTGGCCGGCGAAGGAGGCATCGGGCAGATCTTCGGCGGTGGCCGAGGAGCGCACGGCCACGGCCACGTCGCCGCCGCCGTTGTCGGCGCTCAGCTTGGCGTAGGCACTACGGATGTCCTGGTCCAGCTGCGGCTGCAGCGGCGCATCGATCACCCAGCTGCGGATCTCCTTGCCGGCGGCGGTCAGCGCGGTCACGTCTTCGACGTCCAGCGTGGCCAGCTTGTCGAAGATGCGCTTGGACAGGTCGTTGTGTGCGATGAAGTCCTTGAAGGCTTCAGACGTGGTCGCATAGCCTCCGGGGACGGAGACGCCCAGACCGGCCAGGTTGCCGATCATCTCGCCCAGCGAGGAATTCTTGCCGCCCACGCGGGCCAGATCGGCCAGACGCAGTTCGTGCAACCACAGGATGTTCTCGTTCAAGCGCGATGCTCCGTTTGGCCATCGCCCGAGGCGGGCTGAGTGGCCGCGTCCGTAGGAAGAAGTCGATATGATGCCGGGCAGACCACCGTCGGCACAAGCTTGTGCTGGCGGCCCTTTTAAGCTTCGTAGGGGGTAAAAGCGCGCATGTCGACCATCCGACCGGTGTTCTACGTTTCCGATGGAACCGGTATCACCGCTGAAACCATTGGGCATAGCCTGCTCACCCAGTTCACCGGGTTCAGCTTCATTACCGACCGAATGTCTTTTGTCGATGACCCCGAAAAAGCGCGTGAAGCCTGTGCCCGGATCCAGGCGGCGGGGGAGCGCTACCAGGTTCGGCCGATCGTGGTGAACAGTTGCGTGGACCAGAGCCTGAGCCTGATCCTGGCCGAAAGCGGGGCGCTGATGCTGGATGTGTTCGCCCCGTTCATCGAGCCGCTGGAGCGGGAACTGGCCAGCCCACGCCTGGCCCGGGTCGGCCAGGCCCACGGCATGGTCGACTTCGACACCTACCACCGCCGCATCAATGCGATGAACTTCGCCCTGACCCACGATGATGGGATCGCGGTGAACTACGACGATGCCGACGTGATCCTGGTGGCGGTGTCGCGGGCCGGCAAGACCCCCACCTGCATCTACCTGGCCCTGCATTACGGGGTGCGCGCGGCCAATTACCCGCTCACCGACGAGGACCTGGAAAGCGACCGCCTGCCGCCGCGCCTGCGCAACTACCGGCGCAAGCTGTTCGGCCTGACCATCGACCCGGACCGCCTGCAGCAGATCCGCCAGGAGCGCCGGCCGAATTCGCGCTACGCCAACCTGGACACCTGCAAGCGCGAGGTGGCCGCGGCCGAGGTGATGTTCCAGATGGAGCGGATCCCGACCCTGAGCACCACCCATACCTCGATCGAGGAGATTTCCAGCAAGGTGCTGGCCACGCTGGGGCTGCAGCGCGAGCTGTATTGACCGGTGCGGCCCGCCGGGTGCCGTGGTCGGTAGCGCCGGGCCATGCCCGGCGGTGGTTGAAACGCCCCCTTTGGCCGGGGCCATCGTGCCCCCACGTTGTATGGCCAACGTGTAGGATCGACCCATGGCCCACGCCTCGCCCCGAACCGAACGCATTCCCCGCCTCAGCCGGCTGAGCTGGCTGATGGGGCTGTACGCCGAGAATTATCGGCACCTGGTGCGCCTGTTCGCGCCGGCCGAACTGACCGCTGGCAGCTATGTTTCCTCGGTGGGCGACGGCCTGGACGTGCGCCTGGACGTGATCGAATGCCACCGCTACACGGTGGAGCTGCGCCTGACCTACGACCTGGCCGACCCGGTGACCGGCGAACCGGACCCCTCGGCCTATGTGCGCCTGTACCGGGATGCCCGCCAGGCCGAGACCACCCACTGCTACGTGGGCCGCCGCTGGCAGGACACCATGGGGCTGTACCCGCCGCCGGCCGAGCTGATCAACCACCGCATGCGCATGAACACCTTCCTGGGCAAGTGGCTGGAATACCTGGCCGAGCGCGGCCATGGCGTGGCCACCCTGCGCCGCGACCCGGACGGCCCGGCAGCGGCTTCGGCCGAGCGCCGCCTGTCGCTGGTGCGCTGATCGGCCATAATCGTGGGCTGACCCGCCGCCGGATCCGCCCCATGCCGTATACCCCGATCGTCGCCACCCTGGGCTATGTGCTGTCGCCCGATCGCCGCCAGGTGCTGATGATCCACCGCAATACCCGGCCCGGTGACCACCACCTGGGCAAGTACAACGGTCTGGGCGGCAAGGTCGAGCCCAGCGAGGACGTGGCCGCCGGCATGCGCCGTGAGATCGCCGAGGAGGCGGGCATCGACTGCACGGCCATGCGCCTGCGCGGCACCATCAGCTGGCCGGGCTTCGGCAAGCACGGCGAGGACTGGTTCGGCTTCGTGTTCGTGATCGACAGCTTCGAGGGCACCCCACACGGCGGCAACCACGAAGGCACCCTGGAGTGGGTGGACGTGGACAAGCTGGACACGCTGCCGATGTGGGAAGGCGACCGCAACTTCCTGCCGCTGGTGTTCGATGCCGACCCGCGGCCGTTCCACGGGGTGATGCCCTACCGCGACGGGCGCATGCAGAGCTGGTCGTTCAGCCGGCTGTGAGGCGGTCGGGCTCAGCGGCGCTCGCCGGGCATGGCCCGGCGCTACCATTCCGCGCTCCCTGAGGTAGCGCCGGGCCATGCCCGGCGGGGTGGCTCAGCGGCGCTGGGCCAGCAGCAGGTGGAAGTACTTGTCCCGCGTCTGCCCATCATTGCCGGCCGCCGTCTCGCGGTGCGCGCGCCAGCCGCACACACTGAAGCCGGCCACGCGCAGGGCCAACTCCACCGCGTCCAGTTCGTGCAGGTGGAAATCATCGGTGAAGGGCAGGGTGCGCATGAAGGCGGCATCGCCGAAGGCCAGGCACACGCGGCCCCCCCGCCGCAGCACGCGGGCCAGCTCGGTCAGTACCGGGGCCAGGTCCGGCCAGAAGTACAGCGTGTTGACTGCCAATGCGGCATCGATGCTGGCATCGGCCACCGGCAGTGCGTGGGCATCGCCCGTGCGCAGGGCGGCGCGGCCGTCCAGCCCTGCCGATGCCAGGCGCCGGTTGCCGGCCTCGACCATGGCCGTGGACAGTTCAATGCCCAGATAGCGGCTGCCCTGGGCCTGCAGCAGCAGCGGCACGAAGGCTGCGTTGCCGGGGCCGATTTCCAGAACCTGCTCGTGATCGGCAACGGCCAGCAGTGCGATGGCGGCCTGGTTCAGCGCCGCATTGCTGCGGTTCATTGATTCGCCCACGGCCAGCGCGGCCTCGCCATGGGGCTGCCGCAACTGCGCGGCCAGCGTGCGTGCATCCAGCATCAACATCGTCCGTCAAGGGGGGAGCTCGGACGTGGCGGCGGCGGGTCCGCCGTTGACCATAGCGCTGCGCGCCCAGGTTGGGAAGTAGGAAAACCCCGCACCGTTGTGATGAGAAAATAGCCAGCGTCGCAGCTCCTGCGACCGGGTTGTCCACAGGGGGTGTGGATTACGCGTGGGCAACTTTGTGGATAAGCCGTGGCAGACGCCACCCCCCTAGGCTGTCAAGATGGGTGGCGAAAAATTCACCGCAGGTGAGTGGTCGTGATGCCCGCGTGAAGGCTGGCCATCGCCGCGCTGTTGTCCGCGCCGGTGGTCGCGGTACCCTGTGGCCCTTGATGCCCCGTGAGATTCCATGAAACGTCATTTCTCGATGCTGCGTGAATTCCAGCTGGCCGATTGGTTCACCCTGGCCAATGCGTTCTGCGGCACCGGCGCGGTGTTTGCCGCGATGCGCTTCCTGCAGGACGGCGAGCGGGGCTATCTGCTGTTTGGCATGGCGCTGATCCCGCTGGCCTTCATCTTCGACGCGCTGGATGGCCGCATCGCACGCTGGCGCAAATCCAGTTCCACCCTGGGCCGCGAACTCGATTCGCTGTCCGACGTGATCTCCTTCGGTGTGGCGCCGGCGGCGCTGGCCTATGCCTGTGGCATGCAGGGCGGCTGGGACTGGCTGGTGCTGAGCTATTTCGTCTGCTGCGGCGTCAGTCGCCTGGCCCGCTACAACGTGACCGCCGAGGCCCTGGCCGGCGACGAGGGCAAGGTGAAGTACTTCGAGGGCACGCCCATTCCCACCAGCCTGGCGCTGGTGATCGTGCTGGCCATCGCCGCCGGCACCGATGCCATCGGCCAGGACATCTGGTTCGGGCAGTGGCAGATCGGCCCGTGGCAGCTGCACCCGATGGTGTTGTTGTTCGCGCTGTCCGGTTCGCTGATGATCAGCAAGACCCTGCGCATTCCCAAGCCCTGATGCAGCCCCGCGGAGGCGCACGATGACCAGCTCGGCCCACGACGCCGGCAGCAGCGATTTCGAAGCCCTGGCCCGGCAGTACTTCGGCGCCTGGGGCGATGCCCTGCGCCACGCCGGCGCGCCAGGCGCACCGGCCGGTGATGACCCGGCCAGTTGGCAGCGCCTGTTCGACTGGTGGGGGCAGCTGTTGCCCGAGCAGGGGCAGGGCGCGCCGGAAGACGCGCTGCGCCGCTTCCGCGAACAGGCCGGCAGCTGGTACGGCACCATGCAGGAAGTGGCCGCGCGCTTTGCCGGCCGCGACGCCAGCAGCGCCGATGTGGCCCAGGCCTGGCGCGAGGCGGTGAACGGACAGGGCGAGGGCATGCTGCAGTGGATGCTGCAGGGCGCGCGCGGCAGCACCCAGGCCGGAGCGTCGGTGCCCGAATTCGCCGCCTGGCTGCAGCAGTGGCAGCTGCAGGCCGGCCCCTGGCTGCAGAGCCCGGCCTTCGGCCCGGGCCGCGAGCACCAGGCGCGCTGGCAATCACTGCTGCGCGCGCAGGAGGAGTACCAGCAGCACTCGCGCGCCTACGTGGAGCAGATCAAGCAGGCGCTGGAAGAAGCCTTCACCCTGTTCGAGCAACGCCTGGCCGAGCACGAACAGCCCGGCAGCCAGCTGACCAGTGCGCGGGCGATGTTCGACCTGTGGATTGAAGTGGCCGAAGAGGCCTATGCCAAGGTCGCCCTGTCCGAGCCGTTCCAGCAGGTGTACGCCTCGCTGGGCAACGCGCAGATGCGCCTGCGCGCAGGCCTGCAACGCGAGGTGGAACAGATGAGTGAACGCATCGGCCTGCCGACGCGGAGTGAGATGGATACCGCGCACCGGCGCATTGCCGAGCTGGAGCGCAGCCTGCGCCGCCTGCAGGCACAGGTGGCGGTGCTGGCCGGAACTGCAGCCGTGGACCCGGTGGCACAGCCGGCGGCGGCCAAGGTGAAGCCGGCGCCGCGCAAGGCTGCGAAGAAGGCGGCGCCGGTGAAGCAGGCGGCGGCAAAGAAGGCACCTGCAAAGAAGACACCGGCCAAGAAGACCACCGCGCGCGCGACGCCGAAGGTACGTGGGCGATGAAAGGGCCGCTGGGCTTCAATGCCGACGATCTGATGCAGGAAACCCTGGCCATGCAGCGCAAGCTGATGGAAGGGTTGAAGCTGCTGCCGCAGGTGGAGGACGTGGACTACGGCGCCACCGCCCGCGAGGAAGTCTGGCGCGATGGCAAGGTGGTGCTGTACCGCTTCGTGGGCGAACACGCGCCCACCCGGCGCCGGCCCCTGCTGATCGTCTACGCGCTGGTGAACCGGCCCTACATGGTCGACCTGCAGGCCGACCGTTCGCTGGTGCAGAAACTGCTGGCACTGGGCCAGGATGTGTATGTGCTGGACTGGGGCTACCCGGACCGCTCCGAGCGTTTCCAGACGCTGGAAGACTACCTGCTGCGGTATATCGACGGCGCCGTGGATGCGCTGCGCGCGCGCAGCGGCGAGCCGGTGGACATGCTGGGCATCTGCCAGGGCGGTGTGTTTGCCCTGTGCTACGCCGCGCTGCGCCGGCAGAAGCTGGCCAGCCTGATCACCATGGTCACCCCGGTCGATTTCCATACCGCCGATAACATGTTGTCGCACTGGGCCCGGCAGGTGGACGTGGACCTGCTGGTGGATACGCTGGGCAACATCCCGGCCGACCTGATGAACGCCAGCTACCTGATGCTCAAGCCGTTCCGCTTGAACGTGCAGAAGTACGTGGGCCTGCTCGATATCCTGGATGACAAGGCGGCGCTGGAAGATTTCCTGCGCATGGAGAAATGGATCTTCGACTCGCCGGACCTGGCCGGTGAGGCATTCCGTGACTTCATCAAGCAGTTCTACCAGGGCAACGGGCTGGTGAACGGCACCGTGCGCATCGGCGAAGAGGCCGTGGATCTGTCGCAAGTAACGCTGCCGGTGCTGAACATCTATGCCGAGCAGGATCACCTGGTGCCGCCCGATGCCTCGCGCGCGATGCGTGGGCGCCTGGGCACGCAGGACTACACCGAGTCCAGTTTCCGCGGCGGCCACATCGGTATCTACGTCTCCGGCCGCGCCCAGCGCGAAGTCCCGGCCACCATCGACGGCTGGCTGAACGCCCGCGACCGGTAGAGTCGATCTTGCTCGACCGCCCTTGGCCACGCCCCGGAAACCACGATGTCCCGACGAACGCTTCTGATCCTTGCTGCAGTGCTGGCCGCCCCGCTGGCCCATGCCGCCCCCAGCCCACAGGCCCAGCGTGAAATCGCCCAGCTGATCGGCAGCCTGGATGGCTCGACCTGCCAGTTCCAGCGCAACGGCAGTTGGCATGACGCCGCCGCCGCTCGCGCGCACCTGCAGCGCAAGTACGATTACCTGATGAAGAAGAAGTTGGTCGACACTCCGGAACAGTTCATTGAACGGGCTGCCAGCCAGAGCAGCGTGAGCGGCAAGCCGTACCGGATCCGCTGCCCGGGCCAACCGGAACAGACCGCAGCGGCCTGGTTCGGCGCCCGCCTGCAGGCCCTGCGCCAACGCACGCCGTAGACAAGGGGCGGTGTAGAGTCGGGCCACGCTCGACCGCTTTATTCCGTAACCTGGGAGAACCGTCATGAACACCGCGCCGAAAACGCTGTCGCGTTCACTGAACGACCGCATGATCGCCGGCGTGATGGGCGGCATCGCCCACCGTTTCGGCTGGAGCCCGACGCTGCTGCGGGTGGTCTATGTGCTGGTGTCGCTGGCGTCGGCCGCGTTCCCCGGCATCCTGGTCTATCTGATCCTGTGGCTGCTGATTCCCAACGAGGCCGATTGAACACGGCCGCCTCCCGTCCGGTGCCGCGGTGGCTGCGCGCCGCGCAGGTGCTGGGCGCGCTGTGGACCCTCCCCAATTCGTTGATCGGCCTGCTGGCCGGGCTGGCGGGCCTGCTGGGTGGCGCCAGGCCGCGCTGGAGCGGCCGCGACTGCGCGCTGGTGTTCGACCGCTGGCCGTGGGGCCCGGGTGGGGCGATCACCCTGGGCAATGTGATCCTGCACACTGGCCACGATCTGGGCATGTGCTGCCGCACCTATGCGCACCAGGCGGGGTGGGGCGTGGAGCCGCTGATCCGGCTGGATGACCACGAGCGGGCGCACGTTTTCCAGTATCTGGTGCTGGGGCCGTTGTACCTGCCGGTGTATCTGCTGTGCGGGGGCGTGAGTGCGCGCAATCCGTTCGAGCGCGCCGCCGATCGCTACGCCCGGTTCGGGCACGGCTGGTGGCCGTAGGTTCCAGCCAACGGCGCAGCCCCTCGTGGCTGGGGCGCTGCATCTGATTCACGGGGTTGGTCGGGCAGGTGGGTTGCGCTGGGGACGCTGCAAGTACGTCCATGTAAGCTCGGTCGCCGTATCCATGCGGCTCACGCCCCTGCGCAACCCACCTGCCCGGCCACGGACACGTTCCTGCGGCGTCCAGCCACGGGAAAGAAAAAGAAAAGCAGAAGCGGGTCGCGCGCTGCGCTTGCTCGCAGCCGAGCATGGCTATGCCGGTCGTCCTGACCGGTACCCTTCGGGCCGTCGCCGTGGGCGACGTTGGCAGCGGCTCCTGCCGCTGCCATCGGCTCTACAGGAAGCAAAGAGCGGCCGGCCAAGCTGCTCTGCTCTTGATCTTTTTTTCTCTTCCGTGGGTGGCGGACGCAGCAGCCATCTGTCAGAGGGCGGTCGGGTCGGGTTCGCGGGGGTGTCCGCGGCATGGATGCCGCGGCCAAGCCCCCATGGACGGGTTTACGGC
>NZ_JACVUD010000129.1:0-10665 GCF_016624905.1 Stenotrophomonas sp. S49
GTTGCCGTTGGGCGCCCCACCCCGCCACGAGGGGCTCCGCCGTTGGCCGGAACCCCGCGACAAACCATCGCACGTGCGCAATCCCAGCGAACGGCGGACAATGGAGACCTTGGCGGCCCGCCGCGCCGCCCCTCCCGCTTTCCGCTGCAAGGATTCCCCCATGGCCGCCCGCAAGTCCTCCGCTCCGCTCATTGAAGTCACCGCCCGCCCCGGCAAGCCGCTGGGCATGGCCCCGGCCACCTTCCTGCGCGACTTCTGGCAGAAGCGCCCGCTGCTGATCCGCAATGCCTTCGCCAACTTCCAGACCTCGGTGCAGCCGGAAGACCTGGCCGGGCTGGCCTGCGAAGAAGGCGTGCTGGCGCGCCTGATCCAGCATGACAAGACCCAGGACAGCTGGCGCGTGCGCAGCGGCCCGTTCCAGGAAGACGTGTTCCCCGCCCTGCCCGACCACGACTGGACCCTGCTGGTGCAGGACGTGGACAAGTGGGACAAGGACGTTCGCGCGCTGATCGAGCACTTCAGCTTCCTGCCGCGCTGGCGCATGGACGATGTGATGATCAGCTTCGCCGCCACCGGCGGCTCGGTCGGCGCCCATGTCGACCAGTACGACGTGTTCCTGCTGCAGGCCCACGGCCACCGCCGCTGGCAGATCGATGCCAGCGAATCGATCAAGGGCAAGCGCCCGCCGCTGGGCTTCCGCCCGGATGTGGAACTGAAGCTGCTGCAGGTGTTCAAGCCCACCCATGACTGGGTGCTGGCGCCGGGTGACATGCTGTACCTGCCGCCGAACGTGCCGCACCACGGCGTGGCCGAAGACCCCTGCCTGACCTTCTCCTTCGGCATGCGCGCGCCGTCCTCGGCCGAGCTGATCAGCGACTACCTGGATACCCTGATCGCCGATGCCGACGAGAACATCCGCTACCAGGATGCCGACCTGAAGGTGCCGGCAGACCCGAACGAAATCGACACGGTGGCGATGGCCCGGGTGATCACCGCGCTCAACGCCATCCGCATGAACGACCCGGACAAGCTGGGCGACTGGTTCGGCCGCTTCATCACCACCTACCGCGCCGCCGGCGAAGTGATGGCCCACCAGGCCGCGCCGGCGCCGGAAGAAGTGGTCCAGGCGCTGGCCTCGGGCCTGCTGCTGCAGCGCCACCCGTGGGCGCGCCTGGCCTGGCGCCGGGCAAAGCGCGGCGCCAGCCTGTATGTCAGCGGCCAGGATTTCGCCCTGCCCGTCAAGGACGCGCAACGCCTGGCCGGCGCCGAACAACTCGATGCCGCCGCCTATCGCGGGCTGTCGGACAAGGGCCGCGCGATGCTGCAGCAGCTGCTGGTCGGCGGCGTTTTCCAGCTCATCGACCCGAACGAGGTCTACGCCGACGAGGACGAAGACGAGGAAGCCGGCGACCACGACGTGCTGGGCGAGGTGGTGGAAGGCCGCGACCAGGTGGCCGAACTGGACGACGAGGTCGTGTCCGACGACGTGCACACCGTGACCGTCCACGACGACGGCATCGAGGTCATCGTCAACTTTGAAGACCACGACGAAGACGACAGCGACGCCGGTCGCGCCTGAGCCATGGCCACGATCCGGGTCCAGCAGGTAAGCCACGCCGACGCCCACGTCGCCATCCACGACGTGCGGCAGCGGGTGTTCGTGCAGGAACAGGGCATCGCCGCCGAACTGGAGCGTGACGCGCTGGACCCGGTCTGTGCCCACGTGCTGGCCCTGGACGCCGACGGCCTGCCCGTCGGCACCGGCCGCCTGGCCCCCGATGGCCGCATCGGCCGCATGGCGGTGCTGGCCAGCCTGCGCAACCAGGGCGTCGGCGAGGCCCTGCTGGAGGCGCTGGTGCAGGCCGGTCGCCGCCTGGGCCTGGCCGACCTGCACCTGCACGCGCAGCTGCCGGCGCGCGACTTCTACGCGCGCCTGGGATTCCTGCCCGAGGGCGAGGTATTTGAGGAAGCCGGCATCGGCCACCAGCAGATGCGGCGGCGGCTGGGCGTGGCCAGCGCCATCGACAGCCGGGCCGAGGCGGTGGCCATCACTACCGCCATCATCCACCGGGCCCGCCGCCAGCTCTGGCTGCACAGCCGCCAGCTGGACCCCGGGCTGCTGGATGCGCCGCCGGTGCAGGCCGCCCTGCGCCGCTTCGCCACAGCCCGCCACGACAAGCAGCTGCGGGTGATCGTGCACGACGCCGCCGCGATTGCCAGTGCCGGGGCGCCGCTGCTGGCGCTGTACCAGCGCCTGCCCAGCGTGATCCAGTTCCGTGAAGTGAGCGATCCGGTCGACCGCGCACTGGCCTCGGCCTGCCTGGTCAACGATGCGGGCGACTTCTACTTTCGTCTTATCGGCCATCGCCTGGACGGTGAAGCCGGCATCGCCCTGCCTGCACGTTCACAGCCGTTCGAGCAGCAATTGCAGCGCGTCTGGGACCGTTCGCGCGAATGCAGCGAACTGCGTGCCCTCGGCATCTGACACGGCCCACGCGGACAAACCTGTCTGGCACCGACACCGCGGCGCGCGCAATGCCGCCGTTGCTGCCCCATCCCGTGCGGATGGGGGTACAATTTGGCTGTTTGAACGCGCCCGTGCAGGGCTATTCATTTTCCTGCAGGGTCCTTCTGAAGCCATACCCCACAAAGCGAATCAACACCCTCCATCGTGGACAATCAACTGAAGCAGTTTGCGCAATCTTCGCAACTCGCCGGCGGCAACGCCTCCTATGTCGAGGACCTGTACGAGCAGTACCTGGTCTCCCCGGATAGTGTCGATCCCAAATGGAAGACCTACTTCGACGGCTTCAAGGGCCGCGAAGCAGGCGACATTCCGCACTCGGCCGTCATCTCCCACATTGCGGACGCGGCCAAGGATGCGCTGAAAGCCGGCACCGGCAGCGGTGCGGGCGACGAGCGTGAGCGCAATGTCGGTCGTCTGATCACCGCCTACCGTTCGCGCGGCCACCTCGATGCGCGCCTGGACCCGCTGGGCCTGACCAAGCCGGTCAATACCCCGGACCTGGGCCTGCCCTTCCACAGCCTGTCCGATGGCGATCTGAACAGCGAGTTCAGCACCGGCGGCGTGGGCGGCCAGCCGCGCATGAAGCTGCGCGACCTGCTGGCACGCCTGAAGGCGACCTACACCGGTTCGATCGGTGCTGAGTTCATGCACATCTCCGAGGTCGAGCAGCGCCAGTGGATCTACAAGAAGCTGGAACTGGCCGGTGGCAACTACCAGCTGGACGCTGACACCCAGCGCCGCACCCTGGAGCGCCTGACCGCTGCCGAAGGCCTGGAACGCTACCTGCACACCAAGTACGTCGGCCAGAAGCGCTTCTCGCTGGAAGGCGGCGACTCGCTGATCCCGATGATGGACACCATCATCCGCAGCGCCGGCAAGGATGGCGTCAAGGACGTGGTGGTCGGCATGGCCCACCGTGGCCGCCTGAACGTGCTGGTCAACACCCTGGGCAAGAACCCGCGCAAGCTGTTCGACGAATTCGAAGGCAAGTTCGAGCACGACGAACACGCTTCGGCCGGTGACGTGAAGTACCACATGGGCTTCTCGGCCGACGTGGCCACCGAAGGCGGCCCGGTGCACCTGGCGCTGGCGTTCAACCCGTCGCACCTGGAAATCGCTGACCCGGTCGTGGCCGGTTCCGTGCGTTCGCGCCAGGAGCGCCGCAAGGACACCGCGCGCAAGCAGGTCATGCCGATCCTGATCCACGGCGACGCGGCCTTCTCCGGCCAGGGCGTGGTCATGGAACTGTTCCAGATGTCGCAGGCCCGCGGCTTCGCCGTTGGCGGCACCGTGCACATCGTGGTCAACAACCAGGTCGGTTTCACCACCTCCAACCCGCAGGACACGCGCTCCACGCGCTATGCCACCGACGTGGCGAAGATGATCGCCGCCCCGGTGCTGCACGTGAACGGCGATGACCCGGAAGCGGTGGTGTTCGCTGCACAGCTGGCCTTCGAGTTCCGCCAGAAGTTCGCCAAGGACGTGGTCATCGACCTGATGTGCTACCGCCGTTGGGGCCACAACGAGGCCGACGAACCGGCGATCACCCAGCCGCTGATGTACCAGGTGATCCGCAAGCACCCGACCACCCGCGAGATGTACGCCGAACAGCTGGAAAAGGCAGGCGTGATCGCCGCCGGCGCCGGCAAGGCGATGGTCGATGCGTACCGCGACAAGCTGGACGGCGGCGAAGTGACCACCGAGCTGGCCAAGGTTGAAAAGACCCCGCCGACCAGCCCGCTGTTCGTCGATTGGCCGAAGCTGCTGGAAGGCAAGCTGTCCGATCCGATCTCGACCAAGGTCGACAAGGCCAAGCTGCTGGAGCTGGCCAAGCTGATCAACACCGTGCCCGAAGAAGTGCAGCTGCACTCGCGCGTGGCCAAGGTGTACGACGACCGCCGCAAGATGGCCGCCGGCGAGATCCCGGGTGACTGGGGCTTTGCCGAGAACCTGGCCTACGCCACCCTGCTGGACGAAGGCAATGCCCTGCGCCTGGTTGGCCAGGACGTGGGCCGCGGCACCTTCACCCACCGCCACGCGATCCTGCACGACCAGGCCACCGACAACTACTACCTGCCGCTGCGGCAGCTGGTGGATTCGCCGGAAAAGGCCACCGTCATCGATTCGCTGCTGAGCGAAGAAGCGGTGATGGCCTACGAGTACGGCTTCTCCACCACCGACCCCAACACCCTGTGCATCTGGGAAGGCCAGTTCGGTGATTTCGCCAACGGCGCGCAGGTGGTCATCGACCAGTTCATCGCCGCCGGTGAAGCCAAGTGGGGCCGCATTTCCGGCCTGACCCTGCTGCTGCCGCACGGCTACGAAGGTCAGGGCCCGGAACACAGCTCGGCGCGCCTGGAGCGCTTCCTGCAGCTGTGTGCGCTGGAAAACATGCTGGTCGTGGTGCCGTCCACCCCGGCCCAGGCCTTCCACATGCTGCGCCGCCAGCTGCACCTGACCACCCGCAAGCCGCTGGTGGTGATGTCGCCCAAGTCGCTGCTGCGCCACAAGCTGGCCGTGTCGACCCTGGACGAACTGGCCAATGGCGAGTTCCAGCACCTGATCGGCGATGCCAACGCAGACGCCAAGAAGGTCAAGCGCGTGGTGCTGTGCTCGGGCAAGGTCTACTACGACCTGCTGGAAGACCAGACCAAGCGTGGCCAGGACGACGTGGCCATCATCCGCGTGGAACAGCTGTACCCGTTCCCGCGCGCGCTGCTGGCCGCCGAGCTGAAGAAGTACGGCAACGCCACCGACGTGGTGTGGACGCAGGAAGAACCGCAGAACCAGGGCGCGTGGTACCAGATCCGCCACCACCTGCAGTTCTGCCTGGCCGATGGCCAGAACCTGCACTACGCCGGTCGTGCGCGTTCGGCTTCGCCGGCTGCCGGCCACATGGCTGACCACGTGCGTGAACAGCAGCAGCTGGTCGCCGACGCACTGGTCAACCCGTTCAACGACCAGGTCGCTGAATAACTCCTCCCCCTATTTAGAAGACAAACCAGGAAGCTCCCGCAATGGCCACCGAAGTCAAAGCCCCGGTACTGCCCGAATCCGTCGCCGACGGCACCATCGCCACCTGGCACAAGAAGGTGGGCGACGCCGTCAAGCGCGACGAAAACCTGCTTGACCTGGAAACCGACAAGGTCGTCCTGGAAGTGCCGTCGCCGGTCGATGGTGTGATCAAGGAAATCAAGTTCAAGGAAGGCGACACCGTCACCTCCAGCCAGGTCGTGGCGATCATCGAAGAAGGCGTCGTGGCTGCTGCACCGGCCCCGGCCGCTGAAGCCGCTCCGGCTGCCGCCGCTGCCCCGGCTGCTGCCGCTCCGGCCGCCACTGCTGCACCGGCCCCGGCTGCCAAGTCGGCTGCCGACAGCCTGCCCCCGGGCGCCCGCTTCACCGCCATCACTGAAGGCGTGAACCCGGCCGACGTGGACGGCACCGGCCGTCGCGGCGCGGTCACCAAGGAAGACATCGTCAACTTCGCCCGCAACGGCGGCGCCGGCAAGGCCGGTGGCGCACGTCCGGAAGAACGCGTGCCGATGACCCGCATCCGCAAGCGCATTGCCGAACGCCTGATGGAGTCGAAGAACTCCACCGCCATGCTGACCACCTTCAACGAAGTCGACCTGTCCAAGGTCTCGGCTGCGCGCAAGGAACTGCAGGACGAGTTCGTCAAGGCCCACGGCATCAAGCTGGGCTTCATGAGCTTCTTCGTGAAGGCCGCTGCCAACGCCCTGCAGCGCTTCCCGCTGGTCAACGCCTCCATCGACGGCGACGACATCATCTACCACGGCTACTCGGACATCTCGATCGCCGTGTCGACCGAGAAGGGTCTGGTGACCCCGGTGCTGCGCAACGTCGAGCGCATGTCCTTCGCCGACATCGAAAAGACCATTGCCGACTACGCCAAGAAGGCGCGTGACGGCAAGCTGGGCCTGGACGAACTGCAGGGCGGCACCTTCACCGTGACCAACGGCGGCACCTTCGGTTCGCTGCTGTCGACCCCGATCATCAACCCGCCGCAGAGCGCCATCCTGGGCATGCACGCCATCAAGGAGCGTCCGATCGCCCAGAACGGCCAGGTCGTGATCGCGCCGATGATGTACCTGGCGCTGTCCTACGACCACCGCATCATCGATGGCAAGGACTCGGTGCAGTTCCTGGTGGACATCAAGAACCAGCTGGAAAACCCCGGCCGCATGCTGTTCGGCCTGTAAGAGACCTCCCGCCCCTCCGCGTCCGCGCGGAGGGGTTCTGGTATAGCAACAAGGAATAATTCAATGGCTGAACAATTCGACGTCGTCGTCATCGGTGCCGGCCCGGCCGGTTACCACGCGGCCATCCGCGCCGCACAGCTGGGCCTGAAGACCGCCTGCATCGACGCAGCGCTGGGCAAGGACGGCAAGCCGGCCCTGGGTGGCACCTGCCTGCGCGTGGGCTGCATCCCGTCCAAGGCGCTGCTGGATTCCTCGCGCCAGTTCTGGAACATGGGCCACATCTTTGGCGACCACGGCATCAGCTTCAAGGACGCCAAGATCGACGTCGAAGCGATGGTTGGCCGCAAGGACAAGATCGTCAAGCAGTTCACCGGCGGCATCGGCATGCTGTTCAAGGCCAACAAGGTCGCCGCCTATTACGGCTTCGGCGAACTGCAGCCGGGCAACGTGGTCAAGGTCACCCAGCATGACGGTTCCATCGTCGAGCTGAAGGGCACCAACGTGATCATCGCCGCCGGTTCGGATTCGATCGAACTGCCGTTCGCCAAGTTCGACGGCGAGACCATCGTCGACAACGTCGGCGGCCTGGACTTCACCGAAGTGCCGAACCGCCTGGCCGTGATCGGCGCCGGCGTGATCGGCCTGGAACTGGGCAGCGTGTGGAAGCGCCTGGGCGCTGAAGTCACCATCCTGGAAGCACTGCCGGAGTTCCTGGCCGTGGCCGACGCCGAAGTGGCCAAGACCGCTGCCAAGGAATTCAAGAAGCAGGGCCTGGATATCCGCCTGGGTGCCAAGGTCTCCAAGACCGAGATCACCGGCAAGGGCAAGAAGAAGGAAGTCGTTGTCACCTATACCGACAGCGAAGGCGAAAAGACCCTGACCGTGGACAAGCTGCTGGTGGCCGTTGGCCGTCGCGCCGCCACCAAGGGCCTGCTGGCCGAAGGTACCGGCGTGAAGATCAACGACCGTGGCCAGATCGAAGTCGATGCGCACTGCCACACTGGCGTCAACGGCGTGTGGGCGGTCGGCGACTGCGTGCGCGGCCCGATGCTGGCGCACAAGGGCTTCGAGGAAGGCATCGCGGTGGCCGAACTGATCGCTGGCCTGCCGGGCCACGTCAACTTCGACACCATCCCGTGGGTCATCTACACCGAGCCGGAACTGGCCTGGGTTGGCAAGACCGAAGCCCAGCTGAAGGCCGAAGGCATTCCGTACAAGGCCGGCAGCTTCCCGTTCGCCGCCAACGGCCGTGCCGTGGCGATGATCGAGCCGGCAGGCTTCGTGAAGATCCTGGCCCATGCCGAAACCGATCGCATCCTCGGCATGCACCTGGTCGGCGCCAACGTATCCGAGCTGGTGCACGAAGGCGTGCTGACCATGGAGTTCAGCGGTTCGGCCGATGACCTGGCCCGCATCTGCCACGCCCACCCGTCGCTGTCGGAAGTGATCCACGACGCGGCCATGGCGGTCAGCAAGCGTGCCATCCACAAGGCGAACTGATCGTTCGTCTTTGGGGTGGGTGCCGACCGTTGGTCGGCACTGGACTGCAAACGAAAAACCCCGCTTCGGCGGGGTTTTTTGTTGTCCGCTTTCATTCAGAGCCGAGCATGGGCTCGGCGCTACACCTTTCCAGCCAGCTCCTTCGGCGGATCCTCGCAGACCTTGTGCTCCACCACCGTCTGGCCAACCTTCCATTCCCTCGCGACCCGGCAGTGCTCCTTGGCCTCCGGCTTCTTCGACGGCTTGGCCGACGCGGCGTTGGCTTCATCGGCGGCAGACACCTGCTGCCGCTCCAACCATGCCGAGGTCGGGGCCGGCGGCGGCGGGTCGGCCAACGCCGGGCCTGCGACCAGGGCCAGGCCCAGCATCAGCCGCGCCCTCATGCCGCCACCGCCCGGCCACCCAGCAGCCGCGCCGGCAGCATGAACAGCGCACGCAGGAAGGCAAACAGGGCCGAGAAGGTGATGCCGACCAGGCGGAACGGCAGGCTCACCAGCCAGACCACTGGCCACAGCAGCAGGGCCAGGATCGCCAGCGGCCAACACAGCACGAACAGCAGGCACCACACGCCCAGCGCGAACAGCGTCTTCATGACAGGTCTCCCTTGCGGCGGCACCCTGCCGCCTGGGATCACCTTGGCGCCCTGCCCGCCCGGCCGCAAACGGTTTGCGACGAAACCGGGCTGGGGCTGACGAAACCGCGGGAATCGGCCGGGCATGGCCCGGCGCCACGCTAACGCCCACAGGCGTTATTCGAACGAACCGACCGAATCGTGGGCCAGGTTGTCGAAGCGGGTGTATTCGCCGAAGAACTTCAACTTGCACGAACCGGTGGGACCACCACGGTGCTTGCCGATGATGATCTCGGCCAGGCCCTTGTCCGGCGAATTTTCCTTGTTGTAGTAATCGTCGCGGTAGATGAACACGATCATGTCCGCGTCCTGCTCGATTGCGCCCGATTCGCGAAGGTCGGCCATCACCGGGCGCTTGTCGGTACGCGTTTCCAGCGAGCGGTTCAGCTGCGAAAGCGCAATCACCGGCACATTCAGTTCCTTGGCCAGGCCCTTCAGCGAACGGGAGATTTCCGAGATCTCGGTCGCGCGGTTTTCGCTGTTGCCCGGCACGCTCATCAGCTGCAGGTAGTCGATCACGATCAGGCCCAGGTCGTGCTCGCGCTTCAGGCGGCGGCACTTGGAACGCAGGATCTCCGGCGACACGCCCGGCGTATCGTCAATGAAGATCTTGGTTTCCTTCAGCATCTTGATCGCGCTGGTGACCCGGCTCCAGTCCTCGTCTTCCAGCTGACCGGTACGCAGGCGCGAGGCGTTGATGCGGCCGTTGGAGGAGATCAGGCGCATCGCCAGCTGCGATGCGGACATTTCCATCGAAAACACCGCCACGCCTTTCTTCGATTTGATCGCCGCATACTCGGCGATGTTCAGCGCGAAGGTGGTCTTGCCCATCGCCGGGCGCGCGGCCAGGATGATCAGATCGGTCGGCTGCAGGCCGGCGGTCATCGCATCGAAATCGGTGTAGCCGGTGGGCAGGCCGGTGATGTTGCCGCCGTTCTCGAAGCGGTTGCGCAGCTCTTCGAAGGCATCCTTCAGTGCGCCGGGCATCGCCACGAAATCGGTACGGCCGCGCGCGCCTTGTTCGGCAATGGCGAACACGCTCTTTTCCGCCGACGCCAGCAGTTCACTGCTGTCGCGCCCTTCGGGCTGGAAACCGTCGTTGACGATGTCCGTGCCGACCTGGATCAGCTGCCGCAGCACCGCCTTGTCGCGCACGATCTCGGCATAGGCCACGATGTTGGCCGCCGACGGCGTGGTGCTGGCCAGCTCGATCAGGTAAGCACCATCGCCCACCAGCTCCATCCTGCCCTGCGATTCGAACCACTCGCCCAGGGTGACCGCATCGAACGGACGCTCGCGCTCGGACAGCTCGCGGATCGCCCGGTAGATCATCTGGTGATCGCGGCGATAGAAGTCGGTTTCGTTCAGCTGGTCGTTGACCCGGTCGTAAGCTTCCGGGGCCAGCATCAGGCCGCCCAGCACCGCCTGCTCGGCTTCCACCGAATGCGGCGGCACGCGCAGCTGGTCGATGCGCGAATCGTCACGATCACGATCAAAGCCATCGCCGCGGTCTTTGCGGTTGGAACGGAAGCCGGGACGGGCGGACATGCTGCGGTATTTCCTGCGAAAGTGGCCGGGGCCAGTGTAGGCATGCACCCACACCGGCGGCCATGGACAACTCTGTGGATAAGCCGTGGACGAACGGGGGATGGCTACCGCGACACAGCGCGGTTGCCCAGCCTGAGACGGTCATTATCGCATGGGGTCGGAGCCCGGCGCTGCGCGCCGGGATCCGACCCCGGCAGCGCGGGGGGGGGGGCGCCGCCGGGCCCACACCGCGCGTCGCC
>NZ_JACVUD010000012.1:0-74585 GCF_016624905.1 Stenotrophomonas sp. S49
CCCCCCCCCCCCCCCCCCCCCCCCCCCCCCCCCCCCCCCCCCCCCCCGGCCGCCCCCCCCCCCCCGGCGCCACCCATGCTTTGGCACACCGCTTGCAGCTTCCCGGGCAACGTTCCTGTGGGAGTGCATCGTGCGCAACCTGATTACCGATTACCTGGGTGTCCACGCCCAGGCCATGCCGTTGCGCGAACAGCGCATGAAGCTGATCGCCAGCAACCTCGGCAACGCCGACACCCCCGGCTACAAGGCCCAGGACCTGGACTTCGATGCCGCCCTGCGCCACGCCCAGGGACTGGATGCCAACGGTCTGATGACCACCACCAACGAGCAGCACTACGAAATCAGTAGTGGCCTGAACCCGTTCCAGGTGGCCCGTGAAGGGGTGCAGCCCAGCCTGGACGGCAACACCGTCGACCCCGATGCAGAGCGCGCCGCCTATGGCCGTGCCGCCCTGGAGTACCGCGCCTCGCTCAGCTTCGTCGAAAGCAAGGTGCGTTCCATGCTCACCGCGATCACGGGGCAATAAGCCATGAGCAATCTGCCGATCTTCGATATCGCCGGTTCCGCGCTGCAGGCGCAGTCGGTGCGCATGAGCACCATCGCCTCCAACCTGTCCAACGCTGACAGCATCGCCGGCTCGGCCGACGCGGTGTACAAGCCGCTGGAGCCGATCTTCCAGGCCGTTACCAGCAAGACCGATCCGAATGTCACTTCGGTGAAGGTGAAGGAAATCAGCCAGAGCGAAGCAGCGCCGATCAAGCGCTACGAGCCAGGCCACCCGCTGGCCGACGCCGAAGGCTACATCTACCAGCCCGACGTGGACCCGGTGGCGCAGATGGTCAACCTGATCTCGACCTCGCGCAATTACCAGGCCGGCGTGGAAATGCTGACCACCGCCAAGGAACTGGCCCTGGCCACCCTGACCATGGGCCGCTGAGGCGGACCCCTGAGGATTACCCGATGACCACCGTCTCTACCCAGACCAGCCAGGACGTTTACAGCGCCCTGGGCCTGACTGCCCCCAACAGCAATGCCAGCACGCGCAAGAGCACGCTGGACCAGGCCGACTTCCTGCGCCTGATGACCGAACAGCTGCAGCACCAGGACCCGCTGAAGCCGATGGACAACACGCAGATGGTCGCGCAGATGGCGCAGATGTCCACCGTGCAGGGCATTACCGATCTGAACACCACGGTGCAGGGCTTCCAGGAATCGATGGCCAGCGACCAGGTGCTGCGCGGCGCGGCACTGGTCGGCCACGAAGTGCTGGTGCCTTCCACCAAGATGGTGCTGGGCGATGAAGGCGGTGCCAGCGGCGTGGTTGCCGCACCGGGCGCCGGCATCGTGAACGTGACGGTGACCGATGCCAACGGCAACACGGTCACCCAGCTGAGTGTTGAAGCTACCGCCGCCGGCGAAACCGCCTTCGAGTGGGACGGCAAGGATGCCAACGGCAACCGCGTGGCTGCCGGCGATTACACCATTGCCGCCACCCACACCGACACCGCTGGCGCGGAAACCAAGTTGTCCACCTATGTGCAGGCGCCGGTGGAAAGCGTGACCGTCGGCTCGGACGGCCTGTACCTGAACCTGAAGGGCCTGGGCACGGCCCCGATCGACTACGTGCTCCGCGTCAGCTGAGCCGCACATCCCGCATCTACCAGGAGCATCCCATGGGCTTCAACATTTCGCTGTCGGGCATCAATGCCGCCAACTCCGACCTGAGCGTCACCGCCAACAACGTCGCCAACGTCAACACCACCGGCTTCAAGGAATCGCGCGCCGAATTCGCCGACCTGTTCTCGGCCACCAGCTATGGCCTGTCGAAGAACTCGATCGGTTCGGGCGTGCGCGTCTCCAACGTCGCCCAGCAGTTCCTGCAGGGCAACAACGAGCAGACCGGGCGCAGCCTGGACATGGCCGTTTCCGGTGAGGGCTTCTTCACCATGAACATGAACGGTGCGCGCGTCTACACCCGCGCCGGCAACTTCCAGACCGATTCGGCCGGCTACGTGATCAACCCGCAGGGTGCACGCCTGCAGGTGTTCGCGCCGAACGCCGATGGCACCAACTTCGATGCCGGCCGCCTGGTCGACCTGCAGCTGCTGACCACCGACAGCCCGCCCAAGCAGACCAGCGAAGTGAAGGTGGGCTTCACCCTGCCGGCCAATGCCAGCGTGCCGACCGTGGGCACCTTCGACCCGACCGATTCGAACAGCTACAACTTCTCCAGCGGCGGCATCACCGTGTACGACTCGCTGGGCGTCAGCCACACCCAGGTCTCGTACTTCGAAAAGCTGCCGGGCGTGAACCAGTGGCGCGTGCACAACTACGTTGACGGCCAGGCCGCGGGCACGCCCACCGATCTGGAATTCGACAACGCCGGCACCCTGATCGACCCGGCCGACGGCAAGATCAGCCTGGGCGCGTTCACCCCGACCACGGGTGCGGGCGTGCTGAACATGACCCTGGATGTGACCGGATCGACCCAGTACGGCGAGAAGTTCGCCCTGCGCAACACCCAGCAGGACGGCTACGCGGCCGGCAAGCTCAATGAAATCACCGTTTCGGAAAGCGGCGTGGTGTTTGCCCGCTATTCCAACGGCGATGACAAGGCGCTGGGCCAGGTGGCACTGACCACCTTCAACAATCCGCAGGGCCTGGAAGCCAAGGGCAACAACCTGTGGGTGGAAACCTTCGACTCGGGCACCCCGCGCACCGGCTCTCCGGACACCTCGAACCTGGGCAAGATCCAGGCCGGCGCGCTGGAATCGTCCACCGTGGACCTGACCGAGCAGCTGGTGAACATGATCGTGGCCCAGCGCAACTTCCAGGCCAACGCGCAGATGATCACCACGCAGGACCAGATCACCCAGACCGTCATCAACATCCGTTGATGAGCTGCTGACCCTGTCACGGAACTCCCCGCATGGATAAAGCCCTTTACGTGGCGATGACCGGTGCCCGCGCCTCCCTGCAGGCGCAGGGTACGCTCAGCCACAACCTCGCCAACTCGGACACCCCCGGCTTCAAGGAAGCGCTGGCCAACACCGAAGCCTTCCCGATCCGTGGGCAGGGCTATGCCTCGCGGGTGGATGCGCTGCACGTCGACGCCGGTTTCAACCGCGGCGCCGGCGCGCAGCACATCACCGGCAAGCCGCTGGACCTGTCGTTGCAGACCGGCACCTGGCTGGCCGTGCAGGCCACCGATGGCAGCGAAGCCTATACCCGGGGGGCCGCGCTGTCGGTCACCCCCAACGGCCAGCTGGTGACCTCCAGCGGCCGTGCGGTGCTGGATGACAACAACAACCCGATCGCCATTCCGCCCTACCAGGCGATGGAAGTGGGCAACGACGGCACGATCTCGATCATTCCGCAGGGCGAAGGCCCGCAGACCATGGCGATGATCGGCCGCATCAAGATCGTGCAGGCGCCGGACGAACGCCTGGAACGCGGCCTGGATGGCCTCTTCCGCAACACCGACCCGCAGCAGCCCTTCGCCCAGGCGCAGGGCGCCACCGTGCACAGCGGCCAGCTGGAAGGCAGCAACGTGGACGCCGCCGGCGCGCTGGTGCAGATGATCCAGCTGCAGCGGCAGTACGAAATGCAGGTGCAGGTAATCAAGCACGGCGACGAGAACGCGCGCAGCGCCAACAGCCTGCTGCGCCTGGGCGGCTGACGGAATTCCGGCGCCGGCATGGGCCGGCGTTGGCACACCGCTTGCACAGCCTTCACCAACGGCCGCACCGCGCGGCCCGCTTCAGCCAGACAGGATTCCGAAGATGAACCAGGCATTGTGGATCGCAAAAACCGGACTGGATGCGCAGCAGACGCGCATGTCGGTGGTTTCCAACAACCTCGCCAATACCAACACCACCGGTTTCAAGCAGGACCGCGCCAGCTTCGAAGACCTGCTGTACCAACAGGTGCGCCAGCCCGGCGGCGCCAGTTCGGCACAGACGCAGCTGCCGACCGGCCTGCAGCTGGGTACCGGCGTGCGCGTGGTGGCCACCTCGAAGAACTTCGAACAGGGCAGCCAGCAGCAGACCGGCCGCGCGCTGGACGTGATGGTCAACGGCCGTGGCTTCTTCGAAGTGCAGCTGCCCGACGGCAGTTCCGCGTACACCCGTGATGGCTCGTTCAAGATCAACCAGGACAGCGAGCTGGTAACCAACACCGGCTATCCGGTGCAGCCGGGCATCCAGATCCCCGAAGGCGCGCAGTCGGTCACCATCGGCAGCGACGGCACCATCAGCGTAAAGATGGCCGACGACGCCGCTTCGGTGGAAGTGGGCGCACTGACCCTGACCGATTTCGTGAACCCGGCCGGCCTGCAGGCCCGCGGTGAAAACCTGTTCCTGGAAACCACGGCATCGGGTCCCGCACAGAACGGCAACCCCGGCCTGAACGGTCTGGGCACCGTGGTGCAGGGTGCGCTGGAAGGCAGCAATGTGAACGTGGTGGAAGAGCTGGTGTCGATGATCGAAACCCAGCGCGCCTACGAAATGAACGCCAAGGCCATTTCCACCACCGACGCCATGCTCGGCTACCTGAACCAGAACGTCTGACCGCAACCACCGGGATACCGCCATGTCGCCCTTCTCTACCCTCGCCCGCACCGCGCTGTGCTGCGCCGTGACCGCCCTGCTGGGCGGCTGCGTGATTGCCGGCGACGTGCGCCCCTACCCGGCCATGGCGCCGGTGCAGCCGATCGTGCCGATGCAGGCCGCGCCCACCGCCGGCGCCATCTATGCCGCCGGCCCGACGCTGAACCTGTATGCCGACCGCCGCGCCCGCGATGTCGGTGATCTGCTGACCATCACCCTGCTGGAAAACACCACCGCGCAGACCAGTGCCAACACCGCCACCAGCAAGGAATCGGGCCTGACCATCGGCTCACCTTCGCTGTTCGGCGCACCAGTCACCCTGGGCGGCAAGGACATCCTGAGCGCCAGCGCCAATGGCGAACGCGAGTTCACCGGCAAGGGCAACAGCGCGCAGAGCAACCGCCTGCAGGGCAGCGTGACGGTCACGGTGGTGCAGCGCCTGCCCAACGGCAACCTGGTAGTACAGGGGCAGAAGAACCTGCGCCTGAACCAGGGCGACGAACTGGTGCAGGTGCAGGGCATCGTGCGCGCCGGTGACATCAACCAGGACAACACCGTGCCGTCCAGCCGCGTGGCCGAGGCCCGCATCGTCTACGGCGGCCGTGGTGCCGTGGCGCAGTCCAACGCCATGGGCTGGCTGAGCCGCTTCTTCAATTCGGCGCTGGCGCCGTTCTGAGTACTGTCATGAACTCTCTCTTCTCTTCCGCGTGGCAGCGACGCATGGCGTCGCTCTACGGAGCATTCTTCCTGCTGCTGGCCGTGGCGCCCCCCGCCAGTGCCGAGCGCATCAAGGACCTGGCCCAGGTGGGCGGCGTGCGCGGCAACGCGCTGGTTGGCTACGGCCTGGTGGTGGGTCTGGATGGCAGCGGCGACCGCACCAGCCAGGCGCCGTTCACCGTGCAGAGCCTGAAGAACCTGCTGGGCGAGCTGGGCGTGAACGTGCCCGCCAACGTAAACCCGCAGTTGAAGAACGTGGCCGCCGTGGCGATCCACGCCGAACTGCCGCCGTTCGCCAAGCCCGGCCAGCCGATCGACATCACCGTGTCTTCCATCGGCAACGCCGTGTCGCTGCGCGGCGGTTCGCTGCTGATGGCGCCGCTGCGCGGTGCCGACGGCCAGATCTACGCCATCGCCCAGGGCAACCTGATCGTGGGCGGCTTCGGTGCGCAGGGCAAGGATGGTTCGCGTGTTTCGGTGAACGTGCCGAGCGTGGGCCGCATTCCCGGCGGTGCCACCGTTGAACGTGCGCTGCCCGATGTATTCGGTGCCAACGGCGAGATCACCCTGAACCTGCACAACAACGATTTCACCACCGTCTCGCGCATGGTTGGTGCGCTGAACAACGCCTTCGGCGAAGGCGCCGCGCGTGCGGTGGACGGCGTGACCGTGGCCGTGCGTGCGCCCACCGACCCCGGTGCCCGCATCGGTCTGCTGGCCCGCATTGAAAACCTGGAACTGACCCCGGGCAGCGCGCCGGCCAAGGTGGTGGTCAATTCGCGCACCGGCACCGTGGTGATCGGCCAGCAGGTGCGCGTGGGGCCGGCAGCCATCTCGCACGGCTCGCTGACCGTGACCATCCAGGAAAACGCCAACGTCAGCCAGCCCAACGCGTTGGCCGGTGGCCAGACCGTGGTAACCCCACAATCGACCATTACCGCCACCAACGATGGCAGTCGCATGTTCAAGTTCAGCGGCGGCACCAGCCTGGACGAGATCGTGCACGCGGTGAACGCGGTGGGTGCCGCGCCGGGTGACCTGATCGCGATCCTGGAAGCCCTGAAGCAGGCCGGTGCGCTGAGCGCCGAGCTTGAGGTGATCTGACATGCGTATCACCCCCGCCCTTGAGCTGCACCCGACGCAGCAGAACGATCCGGCCAAGATCGACAAGGTCGCACGCCAACTGGAAGGCCAGTTCGCGCAGATGCTGGTGAAGAGCATGCGCGATGCCAGCTTCGGCGATTCGCTGTTCCCGGGTGAAAACAAGGTCTTCCGGGACATGTACGACCAGAAGATTGCCGAGACCCTGACCCGCGGCAAGGGCCTGGGCCTGCACGAAACCATCGCCCGCCAGTTGTCCGGCAACCAGGGCGACGCCCCGGCGCTGGACACCCGCGTGGACCCGGCCAAGGCCAGCCGCGCCTACCAGTTGAACGCACCGGCGCAGGCGCCGTCGCTGCCGCTGGAAGATGCCAGCAACGCACTGCGCATCCTGCAGCAGATGTCCGCCGGCGTGCAGGACGGCGCGCAATCGTCGGTGGCACCGATGGAACAGGCGCTGGACCTGATTGCCGGCCGCGAGAGCAGCAGCGCGCACCGTGCGCTGGGCACCGAGGATCCGTATGCGGGCAGCATTGGCGGTGCCGATTGGGCCGCCGCCAGCGACCAGTGGGCGCCCACGGCCAGCAACCGTGGCAGTACCGGCACCGCCGCCGACGCGCTGGCCAGCCGCACCGCCGTGGCCCAGCTGGGCGCGCACACACCGGAAGGCTTCGTGGCCAGCATCTGGCCGCACGCACAGAACGCAGCCAAGGAACTGGGCGTGGATGCCCGCGCCCTGGTGGCCCAGGCCGCGCTGGAAACCGGCTGGGGCAAGCGCCAGATCAAGCATGCCGACGGCAGCACCTCGCACAACCTGTTCGGCATCAAGGCCACCGGCTGGAAAGGCCAGAGCGCGGTGGCCGGCACCCACGAATACGTGGATGGCGTGCGTCGTAACGAAACCGCCAGCTTCCGCGCCTACAGCTCGCCGGCCGAAAGCTTCGCCGACTACGTGCGTCTGCTGAAGACCAGCCCGCGCTACCAGCAGGCCCTGCAGGCCGGCACCGATGTGCAGGGCTTCGCCCGTGGCCTGCAGCGCGCCGGCTACGCAACTGACCCGAGCTACGCCGCCAAGATCGCCGCTATTGCCGGTGGCCCGACCATCGAACGCGCGGTTGCCGCGGTGACCGATGCCGGCGCCCGCCTTGGCCAGACCTTCGCCAGCACCGCAACCGCGGCGCTGGGTATCACTCGCCGTTAAGGAACCCCATGTCCAGCGTCCTTTCCACCGGTACCAACGCCCTGCTCGCCTTCCAGCGTGCTCTGGCGACGACCAGCCACAACGTCGCCAACATCAACACGCCCGGCTACAGCCGGCAGAAGGTCGACTTCGCCACCGCCGATCCGCAGAACTTCGGCTACGGCGATGTCGGCAACGGTACGCGTATCGTTGACATCCGCCGCACCGCCGACCAGCTGGCCATTTCCCGCCTGCTGGACAGCAGCGGCGAACTGGCGCGGTTGAAGCAGCTTTCCACCATGGCCGACCGCGTCGATGCGCTGTTCTCGGACACCGCCACCAATGTGTCCGGCGTGTGGTCCAACTTCTTCGATTCGGTCAGCGGCCTGTCGTCCAACGCATCGGGCAGCGCCGACCGGCAGAACGTGCTGGACAGCGCCAACACGCTGGCCAACCGCTTCCAACAGCTCAACAACAGCCTGAACACGCTCAACAGCGAAGTGAACAACGGCCTGACCGCGGCCGCCACGGAAATCAACCGGCTGGCTGCGGAAATCGCCCAGATCAACGGGGTGATCGGCAGCAATGCGGCCACCGCTGCGCCCGACCTGCTGGACCGTCGTGACCAGCTGATCGCCAACCTGGTGGGCTACACCGGCGGCACCGCCGTGGCCCAGGATGGCGGCACCCTGAACGTCTACACCGCCGGCGGCCAGGCCCTGGTGGTCGGCACCACCGCCTCGAAGGTGACCACGGTCACCGACCCCTACCAGCCCGAGCGCCTGCAGTTGGCGCTGCAGACCCAGGGCGGCAAGATCACCCTGGACCCGAAGCAGCTGGGCGGCCAGGTCGGCGGCATGCTGGAATTCCGCGACACCGTGTTGACCCCGGCCCAGGCCGAACTGGGCAAGCTGGCGGTGGGCCTGGCGACCACGTTCAACGAGACCCATCGCAACGGCGTGGATCTGTACGGCAACATGGGCGGCGATCTGTTCAACATCGGCAGCCCGCGGGTGACCGGCAATACCAGCAACACCGGCACTGCCTCGATCACCGCCAGCTACGGCGACCTGTCATCGCTGGATGCACAGAACATCGTGCTGAAGTACGACGGCACCCAGTGGCTGGCGATGCGTTCGGATACCGGCGCCAGCGTGGCCATGACCGGTACCGGCACCGCCACCGATCCGCTGAAGATCAATGGCGTGGAGCTGGTGGTGAGCGGCACCCCGGCCATCAACGACCGCTTCCTGCTGCAGCCCACCGCGGGCGTGGCCGGCAGCATTGGCGTGGCGATCACCGATACCTCGCGCCTGGCCGCGGCCGCGCCGATCAAGGGCGGCGCCGCGCTGGCCAACACCGGCACCGGCAAGCTGAGCGACGTGAAGGTGGCCGACGCCAGCAACGCGAACCTGCGCAACCCTGCCGCAATCGTGTTCACCTCGGCCACCGAATACACCATCGATGGCAATGGACCGTTCACCTACACCGCCGGCCAGGCGATCACCGCCAATGGCTGGAGTTTCGTGCTCGATGGCGCGCCGAAGACCGGCGATACCTTCAACATCACCCCCACCCCGGTCGGCTCGTCCGACAACAGCAATGCCCTGGCCCTGGCCAAGGTCGAGGACGCCAAGGCATTCAACGCCGGCACCATCACGTTGAACGGCGCACTGGGCGGGCTGACCACGCAGGTGGGCGCCGCCGCCCGTGCAGCGGAATATTCGCTGGATGCGCAGCAGGTGATCACCGACCAGGCGCAGTCCGCGCGCGATTCGATTTCCGGGGTGAACCTGGATGAAGAAGCCGCCGACATGCTGCGCCTGCAACAGGCCTACCAGGCCGCCTCGCAGCTGATTTCCACTGCCGACACCATGTTCCAGACCATCCTGGGAGCTGTATCGCGATGAACAACCGCATTTCCACCGGGATGATGTTCAGCCAGTCCGTCTCGCTGATGTTGTCCAAGCAGGCCAAGATGAGCCACCTGGAACAGCAGCTGGCCACCGGCCAGCGCCTGGTGTCGGCCAAGGACGACCCGGTCGCCGCCGGCACCGCGGTCAGCCTGGACCGCGCAGTGGCCGAACTGGACCGCTTCAAATCCAACGCCGACGTGGTGCAGAACCGTCTGGGCCTGCAGGAAAACGCCCTGTCCGGCGCCAACGAATTGATGGCACGCATCACCGAACTGACCCTGCAGGCCAACAACCCTGCCCTGTCGGCGGCCGACCTGAAGTCGATCGGCTCGGAACTGCAGACGGTGTACGACAGCCTGCTGTCGCTGGCCAACACCACCGACGGCACCGGCCGCTACCTGTTCGGCGGCACCGACGATGCCGACGCGCCGTTCAAGCTGAGCAACGGCACGGTCAGCTACAACGGCGATCAGACCCAGCGCCAGGTGGAAGTGGCACCGGACACCTTCGTGAAGGACGCCCTGCCCGGCAGCGAGATTTTCCTGCGCATCCGCACCGGCGATGGCACCCTGGATGGTGCGGCTGCAGCCGGCAATACCGGCAATGGCGTGCTCACTACGTTCGGTTTGAATTCTTCTTCCGGCAATTGGAATGGCGGCAGCTATTCCTTGAACTTTACCGCTGCCGATCAGTACGAAGTGCTCGATTCCACCGGCACCGTGGTCGGCACCGGCACGTTCAAGGCCGGCGAGGACATCAGCTTCGAAGGCGTGTCGATGCGTATCGAAGGCACGCCCGCGGCCGGCGACAGTTTCAGCATCGGCCCCTCGGGCACCCGCGATGTGTTTTCCACGGTGCAGGGCATGATCGACGCGCTGAACACCGCCGCCAACACCCCCGCCGAGGTGGCCAACCAGCAGAACGCACTGCAGTCGGGCATCCGCGATATCGCCCGCGCCGCCGAACAGTTCATCGACGCGCGCTCGGCCGGCGGTGCGCAGCTGAAAGCCATCGACGATGCCGCCGCCACCCGTGAATCCAACGCGGTCACCCTGAAAACCACGCTGTCGTCGATCCGCGACCTGGATTACGCCGAAGCCGTGGGCCAGTACCAGCTTGAACAGATCGCGCTGCAGGCCGCGCAGACGATCTTTACCCAGATGCAGCAGATGTCGCTGTTCAACGCGATCCGCTGAGCAGGCGCCTTCGTCGCGCGGCACTCCCCCGGGCCGCGCGACGAAGGCCGCTGAACCGCAGTCCGCCTGGGCTGCGGCACCCAACCACCGCCCCTCGGGACGGTGGCGTTGGCGTTTGTACTAAAGACCGCCTTCCTGGCGCCGTTACTGGACCTTGCAAACGCGAAACACCTTCGCGTCGTGCATCGGTCGGCCACCTGGCGCCGGCCTTCGCCCACAGGAAGAGAAAAAATGGCACAAGTCATCAATACCAACGTGATGTCGCTGAACGCTCAGCGCAATCTGTCCACCAGCGGCAACAGCCTGGCGACCACGATCCAGCGCCTGTCCTCGGGCCTGCGCATCAACAGCGCCAAGGACGACGCCGCCGGCCTGGCGATCTCCGAGCGTTTCGGCACCCAGATCCGTGGCCTGGACGTGGCCGTGCGCAACGCCAACGACGGCATCTCGCTGGCCCAGACCGCCGAAGGCGCGATGGTTGAAATCGGCAACAACCTGCAGCGTATCCGCGAACTGTCGGTGCAGTCGGCCAATGCCACCAACTCCGACAGCGACCGCGAAGCGCTGAACGCCGAAGTGAACCAGCTGGTTTCGGAAATCGACCGCGTTTCCCGCCAGACCAACTTCAACGGCACCAAGCTGCTGGACGGTTCGTTCTCCGGCGCGCTGTTCCAGATCGGCGCCGATTCGGGCCAGACCATCGGCATCAACAGCATCGTCAATGCCAGCACCAGCGCCCTGGGCGAAGGCAAGTACGCTGCGACCCAGACCAGCACCGCAGCCATCTACGGCGACGCGGCTGCCGCTGATGGCAAGGTGACCGGCCTGAAGGTAAACGGCCAGGACATCGGTGACATCGCCTTCAAGGCCGGTGATACCGCCCTGTCGGTGGCCAAGAAGACCGTCAATGCCATCAACGACAAGATGGACCAGACCGGCGTCTACGCCGAGCTGGACGACGCCGGCAAGATGACCCTGACCTCGCTGAAGTCGGGCCAAGCGCTGGAATTCACCGCCGGCACCACCACCGACGCCGACCTGGCCCCGGCCTTCGCCGGCATCTCGGCCACCAAGGTCGACGCCACCGAATCGTCCACGGTCAGCAAGGTCGACATCTCCAGCATCGCCGGCGCCCAGAAGGCCCTGTCGATCGTTGACGATGCGCTGAAGGCGGTGAACTCCTCGCGCGCCGACATGGGTGCGATCCAGAACCGCTTCACCTCCACCATTGCCAACCTGAACACCACCTCGGAAAACCTGTCGGCCTCGCGCAGCCGTATCCGCGACACCGACTATGCCAAGGAAACCGCTGAACTGACCCGCACGCAGATCCTGCAGCAGGCCGGTACCGCGATGCTGGCCCAGGCCAACCAGTCGCCGTCCAGCGTGATGAGCCTGCTGCAGGGCTGATCCCCCGCACCGGTTCATGCAACACCACGGAAAGGCCGCCTTCGGGCGGCCTTTCTGCGTCTGGGCGCGAGCGGAATCACGCCCCCGTTGACATTGGCGAAAAAACTTTTCGCGCAATCCCTAAAGGTCTGGCGCGGGGTGTCGTTATTGGTATCAACGGGGCACAACACCCCCGCGGTCCTCCCCCGGGGACCTCCCCTTTCCAGCACCAGATACAACTCTCGGAGAACGGCAATGGCACAAGTCATCAACACCAACGTGATGTCCCTGAACGCACAGCGCAACCTGTCGACCAGCGGCTCCAGCCTCGCCACCACGATCCAGCGCCTGTCCTCGGGCCTGCGCATCAACAGCGCCAAGGACGACGCCGCCGGCCTGGCCATCTCCGAGCGTTTCGGCACCCAGATCCGCGGCCTGGACGTTGCCGTGCGCAATGCCAACGACGGCATCTCGCTGGCCCAGACCGCCGAAGGCGCGATGGTCGAAATCGGCAACAACCTGCAGCGTATCCGTGAACTGTCGGTGCAGTCGGCCAACGCCACCAACTCCACCAGCGACCGTGAAGCACTGAACGCCGAAGTGAAGCAGCTGGTCTCGGAAATCGACCGCGTGTCCCGCCAGACCAACTTCAACGGCACCAAGCTGCTGGACGGTTCGTTCTCCGGCGCACTGTTCCAGGTCGGCGCCGATTCGGGCCAGACCATCGGCATCAACAGCATCGTCGACGCCAGCGCCAATGCCCTGGGCGGCGTGAAGTTCGACGCCAACGACTTCACCGTTGCAGCGCAGACCGCCGGCAACAATGCCGACGTCAAGATCACCGGCATGAAGGTGACCGGTTCGGACGGCAAGGAAATCACCTTGGCGGACATCAACGTGAAGGCCGGTGTTGACGAGGCCGCCACCCAGAAGGCCACCGCCGCTGCCATCGCCACCGCCATCAACGAGAAGATGGACCAGACCGGTGTGTACGCCGAAGTGGACGCCACCGCCGGCAAGATCAACCTGACCTCGGTGCAGAACACCATCGCCGCCGACGGCACCTTCAACGCCATCGACATCGACTTCGGCACCTGGACCGGCAACACCGCACCGACCGGCTACACCGCCACCGCCGCGGCCACCGGCATCGATGCCCAGTACGCCTCGAACCTGGACATTTCCAGCGTGGCCGGTGCACAGCAGGCCCTGTCGATCGTCGACAAGGCGCTGACCGCGGTGAACTCCTCGCGTGCCGACATGGGTGCGATCCAGAACCGCTTCACCTCCACCATTGCCAACCTGAACACCACCTCGGAAAACCTGTCGGCCTCGCGCAGCCGTATCCGCGACACCGACTATGCCAAGGAAACCGCTGAACTGACCCGCACGCAGATCCTGCAGCAGGCCGGTACCGCGATGCTGGCCCAGGCCAACTCGGCACCGCAGAGCGTGATGAGCCTGCTGCAGGGTTGATTCCCGCCGCCGCGCAATGAACGCAGAACGCCGCCTTCGGGCGGCTTTTCTGCGTCTGCAGTTCCGCTGTCGGGCCACACCGTGCACGCATGAACACACTCAGCAAAACACGGCCAAATTCCTGCTAAAGACGGTTGACATGTCGCCGTTATTGATTTCAGCCGAGGCATTCCAACTGCAGCGGCCCCTCCTACGGGAGGCCTCTCAACCGTCGGCGACATCATCGCCACCAGGAGCAAGAAAATGGCACAAGTCATCAATACCAACGTGATGTCGCTGAACGCCCAGCGCAACCTGTCCACCAGCGGTTCCAGCCTGGCGACCACCATCCAGCGCCTGTCCTCGGGCCTGCGCATCAACAGCGCCAAGGACGACGCCGCCGGCCTGGCCATCTCCGAGCGTTTCGGCACCCAGATCCGCGGTCTGGACGTTGCCGTGCGCAACGCCAACGACGGCATCTCGCTGGCCCAGACCGCCGAAGGCGCGATGGTCGAAATCGGCAACAACCTGCAGCGTATCCGTGAACTGTCGGTGCAGTCGGCCAACGCCACCAACTCCGACAGCGACCGTGAAGCACTGAACGCCGAAGTGAAGCAGCTGGTTTCGGAAATCGACCGCGTTTCCCGCCAGACCAACTTCAACGGCACCAAGCTGCTGGACGGTTCGTTCTCCGGCGCACTGTTCCAGGTCGGCGCTGATTCGGGCCAGACCATCGGCATCAACAGCATCGTCAACGCCAGCGCCAACGCACTGGGCGGCGCCCAGTTCGACTCGAACTCGCTGACCATCGGCGCCACCGCCGTCACCGCTGGCGAAGGCCTGAAGATCACCGGCATGAAGGTGACCGGTTCGGATGGCAAGGCCATCGACCTGGGCGACATCGAGGTGAAGGCCACCGGCACCACCGCCGCTGACATGCAGGGCGCCGCCGCCAAGGCCGTGGCCGCCGCCATCAATGAAAAGATGGACCAGACCGGCGTCTACGCCCAGGTTGACGGCACCGATGCCACCAAGATCAACCTGACCGCGATCAAGGACAGCGTGAACGCCTCGGGCGCCTTCACCGCCTTCGGCGTGACCGCCGGCACCTGGACCAACACCGCCGCTACCCCGGCTGCCACCACCGCTCCGACCTTCACCGCTTCCACCGGCGCCCCGACCAGCAAGACCTTTGCTGCTGACCTGGACATCGGCAGCGTGGCCGGTGCACAGCAGGCGCTGGCCGTGGTCGACAAGGCGCTGACCGCAGTGAACTCCTCGCGCGCCGACATGGGTGCGATCCAGAACCGCTTCACCTCCACCATCGCCAACCTGAACACCACCTCGGAAAACCTGTCGGCCTCGCGCAGCCGTATCCGCGACACCGACTACGCCAAGGAAACCGCTGAACTGACCCGCACGCAGATCCTGCAGCAGGCCGGTACCGCGATGCTGGCCCAGGCCAACCAGTCGCCGTCCAGCGTGATGAGCCTGCTGCAGGGCTGATCCCCCGCACCGGTTCAAGCAACACCTAGGAAAGGCCGCCTTCGGGCGGCCTTTCTGCGTCCAGGGCGCGGCCACCGGCACCGCGCGCGCACCCCGGCTGGCACGGGCCTTGCAACGGCGCATGCATCGGCGCACGCATGTGCGCTCAAGCTTCCATTCCGGCGGCCGATAGCCATTGCAACGGCAGTGGCTTCTCCCGCCCACAGCACAAGGACTTCTCATGGCCATCGGCACCATCGGTACCGGTCTCGACATCCCCACCCTGGTTGCGCAGCTGGTTGCCAAGGAGCGCGAGCCCCAGGAAAACCAGATCAACGCGCTGGGCACGGCTGCGACCTCGAAGCTGTCGGCCATCAGCACCATCAAGAGTGGCCTGGCCAACCTGCAGACCGCGCTGGCCACCCTGGTGAAGAGCGCCGACAACCCCGGCTACAAGACCACGCTCGGCACCGATGCCACCTTCACCGCCGCGGTCGATACCGGCGACAACGCCACCAGCCCGGTGGCCGGCACCCACCAGGTGCAGGTACAGCAGCTGGCACAGAACCAGAAGCTCAGTTCCAAAGCCTTCGACAAGGATGCGGCGATCGGCGGCGGTAAATTGACGATCGGCTACGGCGACACCAGCCTGGAAGTGGATATTGCCGCCGACAGCAAGCTGGCCGACGTGGCCAAGGCGATCAACAAGGCCTCGGCCGGCAAGGGCGTGGTCGCTTCGGTGGTGACCGCCGACGATGGCCAGCACCTGGTACTGACCGCGGTGGACTCCGGCGAAGCCGGCGCGATCACGGTCACCCCGTCCGGCGGCAACGGCACCCTGGATGACCTGGCCTACGACGGCACCGCCGCCTCGAAGATGGAAGTGATGGTGGAAGCCAAGGACGCGATCGTGATCGTGGACGGCTTCACCCGTACCTCCAGCTCCAACACGATTTCCGACCTGGTGCCGGGCGTCACGCTCACGCTGACCAAGGCCAACCCGGACGTGAAGCAGACCCTGACCATCGGCCGCGACAACAGCGCGCTGAAGGCCAACCTGACCGCCTTCGTGACCGCCTACAACGCGATCAACACCACCCTGAAATCGGCCACCGCCTATAACAGCGAAACCAACACGGCCTCGGCACTGACCGGCGATGCCATGGTGCGCGGCCTGCAGCAGCAGCTGCGCGGGCAGATGAGCCCCAACGTGAACGAACTGAAGGCGCTGGGCATCACCCTGGCCACCGACGGCACCATGAGCCTGGACAGCACGAAGCTGGACGCAGCCATCGCCAAGGATCCCGAATCGGTCAGCAACCTGTTCGGCGCCGACGGCAAGGTCGGCAAGTCGATGACCGACATGCTGAAGAGCAACCTGGACGCCACCACAGGCACCATCACCCAGCGCACCAACACACTGAACAAGCAGATCAAGGACCTGGAAAAGCGCCTGGACGATCTGGATGCGCGCATGGAACAGGTGTCCACCCGCTACACCAAGCAGTTCACCTCGATGGAATCGCTGGTCAGCCAGATGCAGACCACCAGCGACTACCTGACCCAGCAGCTGGCCAAGAAGACCAGCAGCTGAACCCGCACGGCGGCGCTCAAGTTTGGCGCCGCCGGCGCCGATACAAACAGCAACACATTGCAGGGCCCGTGGCGGGCCCTGATGCCACGCACAGGCCATGCGCCGGGTGGCCAACCAGGAGACTCATTCAATGTACGGTTCCAGCCGTCAGTACGCAGAGCAGTACCGCAAGGTCGGGGTGAACACCGCCGTGTCCGACGCCGACCCGCACAAGTTGGTTGCACTGCTGCTGACCGGAGCGTGCGAACGCATCCGCCTGGCCGAAGCCTGCATCGAGCGCAACGACCAGGCGCGCAAGGGCAAGGCCATCGGCGAGGCCTGCGCCATCGTCGGCCACCTCAATGGTTCGCTGGACCATGAGGCCGGCGGCGAGATCGCCGGCAACCTGTCGGCGCTGTACGACTACGTGCAGCAGCGCCTGACCGAAGCCAACCTGCACAACGATGTGGTGGCCCTGCAGGAAGCCCTGCAGCTGCTGACCGAGATCGACGCGGCCTGGAATGCGATTCCGCAGGACCAGCGCCAGCGCGCTGCCGGGGCCCCTGCCTGATGGACGCCGTGCTTGCCCCGCTGCACGCCGAACTGGACGCGCTGGATGCTGCGCTGACCACCGCTTCGGGCGAAGACTGCGCCGCGCTGCTGGGCCAGTACGATGCCAACCTGCGCAAGGCCATGGACGTGCACGGTGCGATTCTGGGCGCCGATGCGCTGCAGGGCCTGCTGCAGCACCAGCACGACCTGAGCGCGCGAATGCGCCTGCTGCGCGATGAAGCCGCCAGCCACCTGCAGCAGGGCCGCACCTCCCTTCGCGCTGCCCATGCATACCTGCAGGCAGAATCGCTGGCATGACCCTGCTGCCGACCACCTCGCTGCACCACCCGGCCGAAAGCGAGCTGTTCGACGAAACGCTCAGCTGCGAACTGGCCCTGCCCGCCGAGTTCCAGGCCGGCAGCGCGCTGGGCCGCACCGGCAATGCCGAAGCCCTGCTGCGCAGCCTGGCCCTGGTGGAAGACAGCAGGGTTGACGAGCACGAGGAACGCAGCGAGGCCACCCTGCAGCTGCAGCGCCTGGAAGCCAAGCTGGACCTGACCATGGTGCTGCTGGGCCGGCTGGTACGCCAACAGGGCCACGACCTGCCTCTGCGCCCGGTCCGCTGGTCGCGCCGTGGCATCCGCCTGCAACTGGGCCCGCGCAGCGGAGCCAGCCCCGGCCAGGCCGGCGTCGTGCGCCTGCAGCCCAGCGATTGGCTGCCCGACCATATCGACCTGCCGGTGGAGGTGGTGGCCGAGGCCGCCGACGGCAGCGGCGGCCACTTCCTGTGGCTGCGCTTCAGTCATCTGGGCGATGGCCTGGAAATGGCCATGGAACGCCACCTTTTCCGTCTACACCGTCGACAGGTTGCCGAAGCGCGCCGGGCGCGCTGAACGCCGTCACCGTAGTGCGTGGCCGACGGGCCTTGGCGGGCCCGTTCAGCTAAGTTAAGGTGAACTCCCCTCACGGACCTGCTGCGTGCCTGTGCGAGTTCTCATCGTCGACGATCACACTCTGGTTCGCGCCGGCCTGGCGCGGCTGTTGCAGGGGTTTGCCGACGTGCAGCTGGTGGCCGAAGCGAGCAACGCCGAACAGGCGCTGCAATTGGCCCTGCAGCATGCACCCGACGTGGTGCTGATGGATCTTTCCCTGCCCGGTCGCACCGGCCTGGAAGCGCTGAGCGACATCCGCCTGCGCGCACCCGGCACCCGGGTGGTGATGATGACCATGCATGACGATGCCGCCCATGTGCGCGATGCACTGGACCGCGGCGCCGTGGGTTTCGTGGTGAAGGATGCCGCGCCGCAGGAACTGGAACTGGCCCTGCGCGCCGCCCATGCCGGCCAGGTGTTCCTGAGCCCGCAGATCTCGGCCAAGATGCTGGCGCCCATGCTGGGCCGAGAAAAGCCCACCGGCATTGCCGCGCTGTCGCCGCGCCAGCGCGAGATCCTGCGGCAGATCGGCAAGGGCGAAAGCAACAAGGAAATCGCCGCCGACCTGGGTATCAGCGTGAAGACGGTGGAGACCCATCGCGCGCGCATGATGGAATCGCTGGGCTGTCGCCGCGCCAACGATCTGCTGCTGCTGGCCGCTCGCCACCAGCACGAGCTGGAATGATCGTCCGCCGGAAAACCCGCGCCTTGCGCGTCGGTCGACCAACGGTCGACCCTACCGCCCCGGGCCCTGCATTGGCGACGACTTCCCGTCACCCCGACAGGCCCTGACAGGTTTCCGTACTGCCAGAACCGCGTTCACCCGGTCCCCCGCACCAGCAATCAACGATTTAGCCGCGGCCATCGTCAACTTCCCGCGCTTTTGTAGGGAATCCCCCTACAGCGTGTCGGGAACTCAACCAAGCGCCTCAGGAACCCCCCGATTCCGGACCTGCCGGATGAAAAGCAAGATGTGTTCCACAAGGCACCGGGGAGCGGTGCCGGGGAACCATCATGAAGGCCGCACTCTCGACCCAGCTGGGCCAACAACTACACCTGACGCCGCAGCTGCTGCAGTCGATCCGCCTGCTGCAGCTGGATGGCCTGCACTTGGAACAGGAAATCCAGCGCCTGCTTGATTCCAACCCGCTGCTGGAAATCGAGGAAGCCGAAGCGCCCGTTGCCGAGGCCAGCGATGCCACCGCCACCAGCCTGGAAACGGCGGCGTTCGACGAACTGCCCGAATCGTCCATGTGGGACGTGGCCGGCACCAGCTGGCAGGACGGCGATGATGACCGCATGGCGCGCATCGCCGCCGGTGAATCCAGCGATCCGCAGTTGCGCGTGCTGCAGCGCCTGGCGATGGATATGGACGACCGTGGCCTGGCCATCGCCGCGTTCTGGCTGGAACACTGCGATGACGCCGGCTACCTGCAGGCGCCGCTGGCCCAGCTGCACCTGCTGGCCAGCGCCCAGTTCGATGTCGACGCCGCAGGCGTGGAAGCCATCCGCCAGCAGCTGCTGCACGGCGAACCGGCCGGCATGGCCGCGCAGGACCTGCGCGAATGCCTGCTGGCCCAGCTGTACAGCCTGCAGGGCCTGGTACCGGGCCGTCACCTGGCCGGGCGCATCCTGGAAGGCGCGCTCGACGCCCTGGCGGCCCACGACTACCTGGCCCTGGCCCGCCAGCACGATGCCGAAGTGGACGACGTGCGCGAAGCGGTGCGCCTGATCCTGTCGCTGCAGCCGCGCCCGGGTGACAGCCTGCAGACCGACAACAACGTGGCCGTGGTACCGGACGTGGTGGCCTGGCACGCCGACGAGCAGTGGAAGGTGGCGTTGAACCCGGCCACCAGCCGCCGCGTGTCGATCAACAGCCAGTACGAACAGGCCCTGGCCGACACCGCCGATGCTGCCCCTGCCCTGCGCGAAATGCTGCAGGAAGCCCGCTGGTTCAGCCGCGGCCTGTCCATGCGCTACGACACCCTGCTGCGCACCGCGCGGGTCATCGTTGAACGCCAGGCTGCTTTCCTGGTACGTGGCGACGAAGCCATGGCACCGCTGACCCTGAAGGAAGTGGCCGAAGAGATCGGCATGCACGAATCCACCGTTTCGCGCATCACCACCGGCAAGTACCTGCAGACCCCGCGCGGTACCTTCGAACTGAAGCACTTCTTCGCCGTGCGCCTGGAAGGCGCCAGCGTGTCCGGGCAGGCCGTGAAAGCCATGGTGCGCCGCCTGATCGACGCCGAACCGGCCGGTCGCCCGCTGGCCGACGAGGCCATCGCCGGCCTGCTGTCGCGACAGGGGGTGAACATTGCCCGCCGAACCGTCGCAAAATACCGCGAACAACTGGATATCGCTCCGGCCCGCGAACGGCGCCGGATCAGCGCCAGGCAACCCCAGCTGGCCCGGGTGGGCTGAAAAGGATGTTGGACATGAACAAGCTCACAGTGCTGCTGGTCGATGACCATGAAGGTTTCATCAACGCCGCCATGCGTCATTTCCGCAAGATCGACTGGCTGCAGATCGTTGGCAGCGCCGGCAACGGCCTGGAAGCGATCGAGCGCTCGGAAAGCCTGCGCCCGCAGGTGGTGCTGATGGATCTGGCCATGCCGGAAATGGGCGGCCTGCAGGCCACTCGCCTGATCAAATCGCAGGATGATGCCCCGTACATCGTGATTGCCAGCCACTTCGACGACGTCGAGCACCGCGAACACGCGCTGCGCGCCGGCGCCGACAACTTCGTCAGCAAACTGTCCTATATCCAGGAAGTCATGCCGATCCTGGAAGGCCTCAGGGAGGATAGATCGTGAGCGAATCGCGCATCCTTGTACTGGACAACGATGCCGTGCGCGCCGAGCGCACCGTTGCCCTGCTGGAATTCATGGATTTCAACCCGCGCTGGGTCTCCGACGCGGCCGATTTCGACCTGGGCCGCCAGCGCCAGAACGACTGGATGGCGGTGATCGTCGGCAGCCTGGACGAAAGCCCTGCCAGCACCGCGCTGTACGCGTGGCTGGGCGGCAGCAGCCTGCCGCCGCCGGTGCTGCTGGCCAATGGCGATGCCGCCACGTTCGCCCACCAGCATGGCCTGCACGAAGCCAACATCTGGCCGCTGGAAGCGCCGCTGCGCCACGCGCAGATGGAAGCCCTGCTGCGCCGTGCCAGCCTGAAGCGGCTGGATGCCGAGCACCAGGCCGGCGCCGTGCAGGACCAGGGCCCAACCGGCACCGGCCCGGCGGTGACCACCCTGCGCACCATGATCGAACAGGTGGCCGCCTTCGACACCACCGTACTGGTGCTGGGCGAATCGGGCACCGGCAAGGAAGTCGTCTCGCGCGCCATCCATCAGCGCTCACCGCGCCGTGACGGCCCGTTCGTTGCGATCAACTGCGGCGCCATTCCGGCCGACCTGCTGGAAAGCGAACTGTTCGGCCACGAAAAGGGCGCCTTCACCGGCGCATTGACCGCGCGCAAGGGCCGTTTCGAAATGGCCGAGGGCGGCACCCTGCTGCTGGACGAAATCGGTGACATGAGCCTGCCGATGCAGGTGAAGCTGCTGCGCGTGCTGCAGGAACGCAGCTTCGAACGCGTGGGCGGCAACCAGACCATCCGCTGCAACGTGCGCGTGGTCGCCGCGACCCATCGCGATCTGGAAACGCGCATCGCCGAAGGCAAGTTCCGCGAGGATCTGTTCTACCGCCTGAACGTGTTCCCGATCGACGTACCGGCCCTGCGCGAGCGCCGCGAAGACCTGCCTGCGCTGGTGGAAACCATCGCTGCGCAGCTGGCCCGCACCGGCCGTGGCGAAGTGCGCTTCACCCCCGAGGCCCTGCAGGCACTGGCCGGTTACGAATGGCCGGGCAATGTGCGCGAACTGACCAACCTGGTCGAGCGCCTGGCCGTGCTGCACCCGGGTGGCTCGGTGCGCGTGCAGGACCTGCCGGCCCGCTACCGCGGCGATGCCGCGCTGGCCCCGGTAGCGCCTGCCCCGGCCCCGGCGCCCGTGGCCACCAGCGAAGACCGCCTGGACCTGCGCAGCTTCTCCTTCCACACCCCCGGCAGCGGCGGCCAGCCGGCGCTGGAGCATGGCATTGCCGTGAACCGCGGCAACGGCCCGGCGGCCCTGCCCGACGACGGCCTGGACCTGCGCAACCACATGGCCAACATCGAACTGGGCCTGATCAACGAAGCCCTGGAACGCACCCAGGGCGTGGTCGCCCACGCCGCCCAGCTGCTGGGCCTGCGCCGCACCACCCTGGTGGAAAAGCTGCGCAAGTACGGCATCGAGCGCGAGCCGGCCGAACTGGCCGGCTGAGCCGACGAAGCCGGGGTCAGATCCCTCCCGCAGGGAGGGCTCTGACCCCACGCGATGCCAGTCAGCAGATCCACGCCATGCGTGGATAGGGGATTCAGCGACACGCCCTCGTTTGCAACTTTTCCTAAAGGCACCGGTGAAATATCCCGGTAGCTTGGCCCGCATGGAGAAAACCAGACCGCCAACGCTTGACCTCACGCCAATCAGTCAGGCCGAGATCGACCACTCCCCTCTCCTGCTTGAAGCGCAGCGGCTATCGGACCGTCTTGCGCCGTATGCCAACAACAACACGATGTTCGATCCGCGCCTGCTGCGACACGAGACTGATGATCGCACCCTGGCGATCTTCGGACGCGTGTTGGGCGGACTGTTCTTCGTGGACCTGAAAGATGGCTCAGTAGGACTGCTTCCAATCAGCTCCGAAGCAGCGCCCCAGTACTGCAATTCACATCTGCGTAGCTTCGCAGGCTTCCATAGCGCGTTCATGGCAGCAATCCGACCTGTGCTGGAATCCAGCGGTGACCCAGCGGAGTCCACCCTCACGGACCTCGAGGCCGCATTCCGCACCAGCGATCCGGCCTCAATGGCCGACGAAGGCAGCTTCTGGCCAACACGCCTTTACGAGCTGTCGGAGGGATTCTTTCCTCTGTCATCCGAGAGGGTGGAACTACACCGTTTACTCGGGATTGACCTTGATTATCCCTGGTAACAATCGGATCAAACACGCTCTGCGGACCCAATCCCCAAAGGGGTCGGAGCCCTTTCCGCTGGAAAGGGATCCGGCCCCTCTGCATTTTGCACGTCGTCCTACAGACAACGGCACACGTCACTGCGAAGCATAAGCGGACCATCCCAAGGAGGTTCCGCCATGCACCGCCTGCCGCTGATTGCCGCCCTGCTCTGCCCCGTCCTGGCCAGCGCCGCCGACTGCAGCCTGCCCGTGACGCTCGACCACCGACAGTTCACCAACCTCAGCGACCCGCTGTACGCACCCGACAACCCCAATGCCGGGCGCATGGTGCAGGTCAGCTTTGCCGGCAATCAGTACGTGCTGGACATCCTTGGCACAGGCCTGCGCCTCGGTGGCAGCTACCGCTACCAGCGCCTGGCCAAGCACGTTGCGGAGATCGAGATGGCCGAAAACCACCCGACCGGTCCCGCCCGCTACACGCTGCTGCTGACCTGTCTCAGCGACCACCAGGGCCGCTTCATCTACACACAGCACGATGGCCCACTGCTGCCACGCCAGCGCCAGAATTCCGGCCACTGGACCCTGCAGCCCCAGGCCGGAAAACCGACGCCGGTTAAATGACGCGCCACTGGGGTCAGAGCCCGTTGCCTCGCAACGGGATCCGACCCCGTGCCGACCAACGGTCGGCCCCCCCCAGAGCAGAACGCAGTCCCGACAGATCGCGACCAACTGTCGAAGGCGGGGTGGGTCCGGTTGCGGGGGTGTCCGCGGGATGGATGCCGCGGCCAAGCCTACAGGGACGTACTTGCGGCGTCCCCCGCAACCGGACCTACCCCGCCATCCCCAGGAAACCAGCTTTTGACGTTGCTTCAGTCGAGCATGGCTCGACTCTGCAGCGGGTGCAGGGCTGCAAGCCCCGCCAGGAACACCCCCCCCACCCTCACCACACTGAATCAAAAACCGGTTTCGGCACGCCGCTTGCACTGCTTCCAGACGAACGCCCCCATCCCTGTTTCTGGAACCGTTGCAGATGTCCCACTCCGTCACTTCGATCCTTTCCCAGATCCGCTCCTATCAGACCCAGATGGGACAGCCGGCGCTCAACCCGCTGGCCGAAGCGCCGCGCAGCAATGCCCTGCCCAACGCGGTGCTGGATGCGCCGCAGGTGCAGCCGCCCAGCTTCACCGAAACCCTGCGCGGCGCCCTGTCCAGCGTGAACGACGCCCAGCAGACCTCCGGCGCCCTGGCCAAGGCCTTCGAAATGGGCGACCCCAGCGCCGACCTGGCCAAGGTGATGGTCGCCTCGCAGCAGTCCCAGATCGCCTTCCGCGCCACCGTGGAAGTCCGCAACCGTCTCGTCCAGGCCTACCAGGACGTGATGAACATGCCGCTGTAAGGATCCAACCGCATGGCACTGACGCTCTCCAAGGAATCCCTGAACGCCGAAAAGGCCGGGCAGTGGTTCGATCGGCTGCAAAGTCTGCAGATCACCCGCCGCCTGGGTCTGATGGCGATGATCGCCGTGGCGGTGGCGGCAGGCCTTGCCGTGTTCTTCTGGGCACAGAAGCCGGGCATGGTGCCGCTGTATACCGGCCTGGACCAGAAGGCCACCGCCGAAGCCACCGACCTGCTGCGCGCCGCACAGATTCCGTTCGAACTGGATCCGGCCACCGGCGGGATCGTGGTGCCGGAAAAGAACCTGCACGATGCGCGCCTGAAGTTGGCCGGTTCCGGCCTGACCGACAGCGGCAAGCTGGGTTTTGAACTGATGGAGCGCGACCCGGGCTTCGGCGTCAGCCAGTTCGTGGAAAGCGCGCGCTACCAGCACGCGATGGAAACCGAGCTGTCGCGCACCATCAACACCCTGCGCCCGGTGCGCGATTCGCGCGTGCACCTGGCCATTCCCAAGCCCAGCGCCTTCACCCGCCAGCGTGACGTGGCCAGCGCCTCGGTCACCCTGGAACTGCGGGGCGGCCAGCAGCTGGAACGCAGCCAGGTCGATGCCATCGTGCACATGGTGGCCGCCAGCATTCCCGACCTGGCCCCGGAACGGGTGACCGTGGTCGACCAGAGCGGCCGCATGCTGAGCGTCAGCGACCCCAACAGCGAAGCGGCCGTCAACGCCGCCCAGTTCGAACAGGTGCGCCGCCAGGAAACCTCGTTCAACCAGCGCATCCGTGAACTGCTGGAACCGATGACCGGCCCGGGCCGGGTGAATCCGGAAGTGAGCGTGGACATGGACTTCTCGGTGACCGAGGAGGCGCGCGAACTCTACAACGGTGAACCGCAGAAGCTGCGCAGCGAGCAGATGAGCGAGAACACCAGCACCACGCCGGGCCCGCAGGGCGTGCCGGGCGCGACCAGCAACAGCCCGCCGGGCCAGCCGGCCGCACCGCCCACCGCGCAGACCCCGACCGAAAGCAGCAAGAACGCCACCCGCAATTACGAGCTGGACCGCACGCTGCAGCACACCCGCCAGCCGGCCGGCCGCATCAAGCGGGTGTCGGTGGCGGTGCTGGTGGACAACGTGCCGCGTGCAGGGGCCAATGGGAAGGTGACCCCGCAGCCGCTGTCGGCCGCCGAGCTGACCCGCGTGGAAGCGCTGGTGAAGCAGGCCGTGGGCTTCAACGCAGAACGCGGCGATACCGTGTCGGTGATGAACGCGCCGTTCGTGCGCGATACCACCCCGGTGGAAGGCCCGGCCTGGTGGGAACTGCCGTGGGTACACGATGCCGGCCGCATGCTGCTGGGTGCCATCGTGGTGCTGGCGCTGCTGTTCGGCGTGCTGCGCCCTGCCCTGCGCGCCATCACCGGGCAGACCAAGAAGGACGACGACGCTGCACTGGAACCCCACAGCGCGGACGTGCAGCTGGTGGATGACGATGGCACCCCGTTGCCGGCGCTGGGCGCCGACCGGGTCAGCCTGGGCGGGGCCGAAGCACTGGCCCTGCCGGTGGATTCATATGAGGAACGACTGCGGATGGCCCGTGAAGCCGTAAAGACCGACTCCAAGCGCGTGGCCCAGGTGGTCAAGGGCTGGGTGGCCAATGACTGAGGCACAACTGACCGGTGTGCAGCGCGCTGCGGTGCTGCTGCTGTCCCTGGGTGAACTGGATGCGGCCGAAGTGCTGCGCCACATGGAACCCAAGGAAGTGCAGAAGATCGGCATCGCCATGGCCACCATGACCGACATCACCCGCGAGCAGGTGGAACGGGTGATGGACCAGTTCAGCCAGGAGCTGGGCTCGAAGACCTCGCTGGGCGTGGGTTCGGACGACTACATCCGCAACATGCTGGTGCAGGCGCTGGGCAGCGAAAAGGCCGGCAATCTGATCGACCGCATCCTGCTGGGCCGCAACACCACCGGCCTGGACGCGCTGAAGTGGATGGACCCGCGCGCGGTGGCCGACCTGGTGCGCAACGAGCACCCGCAGATCATCGCCATCGTGATGGCCCATCTGGAAACCGACCAGGCCGCCGATGCACTGAAGCTGCTGCCCGAACGTACCCGGGTGGACGTGCTGCTGCGCATCGCCACCCTCGACGGCATTCCGCCCAACGCGTTGAACGAACTGAACGAGATCATGGAACGCCAGTTCGCCGGCAACCAGAACCTGAAGTCGTCCAACATCGGCGGCGTGCAGTGCGCGGCCAACATCCTCAACTTCATGGACAGCGGCCAGGACCAGGCGATCCTGGGCGAGATCGCGCGCATCGACGCGCCGCTCAGCGGCCGCATCCAGGACCTGATGTTCGTGTTCGACGATCTGGTGGATCTGGACGACCGCGAAATGCAGCTGGTGCTGCGCGAAGTCAGCGGCGAGCGCCTGGGCCTGGCCCTGCGTGGTGCCGACATCAAGGTGCGCGACAAGATCACTCGCAACATGTCCCAGCGCGCCGCCGAAATCCTGCTGGAAGACATGGAAGCACGCGGTCCGGTGCGCCTGTCCGACGTGGAAGGCGCGCAGCGCGAGATCCTGGCCATCGTCAAGCGCATGGCCGATGAAGGCACGGTCACCATCGGCGGCAGCGCGGAGGCCATGCTGTGAGCAATGTCGTGCGCTGGCTTGCCCCGGACCTGCTGGCCCAGCCCGAACCCGAGCTGGAGCAGGAGGATGTGTTCGAACTGACCGAACCCGACCCGGAGCACGAGCCGGAGCCGGTACTGCAGCTGCCCACGCTGGAAGAGATCCAGGCGATCCAGGACAGCGCGGAAAAGGAAGGCTTTGCCCAGGGCCACAGCGATGGCTACGGCCAGGGCCAGGCCGAGGTGCGCCGCCTGGTCGCGCAGATCGAAGGCATCCTGGACAACTTCAGCCGCCCGCTGGTGCGCCTGGAAAATGAAGTGGTCGGCGCGCTGGGCGAGCTGGCCGTGCGCATTGCAGGCGCGCTGGTCGGCCGTGCCTACGAGGCCGACCCCGCCCTGCTGGCGCAGCTGGTGGGTGAAGCCGTGGACGCAGTGGGCGGCGCCACCCGCGAGGTGGAAGTGCGCCTGCACCCCGATGACATCGCCGCGCTGTCGCCGTTGCTGACCCTGTCACCGCAGCAGCGGCTGGTGCCCGACACCAGCCTGAGCCGCGGCGACCTGCGCGTGCACGCCGAAGCGGTGCGCGTGGATGGCACCCTGGAAGCACGCCTGCGCGGCGCCCTGGATGCGGTGATCCGCCAGACCGGAGCCAATGCATGAACACCGAACCGCACCTGCCGCCGCCGGCGGACTGGACCGTGGCCCGCAACCTGCGCCTGGCCGGCCGTCTGGACAGCCTGCGCGTGGACACCGCACACGGCCGCGGCCTGATCCGTGAGGGCGTGCTGCGCCGCGCGGTGGGCCTGACCCTGGAAGCGGTGGGCTGCGAAGCCCCGTTAGGCGCCAGCTGCAAGGTGGAAGTGGTCGATGGTGGCTGGGTGGATGCCGAAGTGGTCGGCTTCGCCGGCGAACGCACCTACCTGATGCCCAGCGCCGAACTGCACGGCCTGCTGCCCAACGCACGCGTGGTGCCCTCGGCGCGCCGTGGCGGTGTGGAAGTGGGCGAAGGCCTGCTGGGCCGGGTGATCGACAGCGACGGCGTGCCGCTGGATGGCAAGGGCCCGATCCGTGCCGAAGGCCATGTCGGCATGGCCGGCGTGTCGATCAACCCGCTGGCGCGCGAACCCATCACCCAGCCGCTGGACGTGGGCGTGCGCGCGATCAATGCGCTGCTGCCGATCGGCCGTGGCCAGCGCGTGGGCCTGTTCGCCGGTTCCGGTGTCGGTAAGTCGACGCTGCTGGGCATGATGACCCGCTACACCGCCGCCGACGTGATCGTGGTCGGGCTTATTGGTGAGCGTGGCCGCGAAGTACGCGATTTCGTTGAAACCACCCTGGGCGAAGAAGGCCTGCGCCGCGCGGTGGTGGTGGCCAGCCCGGCCGACCGACCGCCGCTGGCGCGCCTGCACGGCGCCTACCGGGCCACCGCCATTGCCGAATGGTTCCGCGACCAGGGCCTGAACGTGCTGCTGCTGATGGATTCGCTCACCCGCTTCGCCCAGGCCCAGCGCGAGATCGGCCTGTCGGTGGGTGAACCGCCCACCACCCGTGGCTACCCGCCGTCGGTGTTCGCCAAACTGCCGGCGCTGGTGGAACGTGCCGGCAACGGCGCCAAGGGGCGCGGCTCGATCACCGCGTTCTACACCGTGCTGACCGAAGGCGATGACCCGCAGGACCCGATTGCCGACGCGGCACGCGCGATCCTGGACGGCCACATCCTGCTCTCGCGGCGGGTGGCCGACAGTGGCCTGTACCCGGCCATCGACGTGGAATCGTCGGTCAGCCGCGTGGTCACGGAAATCGCCGACGAGCCGTGGCGCCTGCGCATCCGCAAGTTGAAGCGCCTGGTGTCGGCCTATTCGGCCAACCGCGACCTGATCGCCATTGGCGCCTACCAGCGCGGCAACGATGCTGCGACCGACGAAGCACTGGAACGCTGGCCGGAAATCATGGAATTCCTCAGCCAGGACGTGGCCAAGGCCGCCGATCTTCCGCACAGCCAGGCCGCGCTGCAGCGCCTGGTGAAACAAGAGAACTAAGCCATGACACAGTCCAAGCGCATCGACCCGCTGCTGAAGCGGGCGCAGGAACACGAAGACGCGGTGGCCCGCGACCTGGCCGAGCGCCAGCGCGTGCTGGATACCCATCTGTCGCGGCTGGATGAACTGCGCCGCTATGCCGAGGAGTACGCGAACGCACAGATGGCCGCCACCAGTCCGGCGCAGCTGCTGAACCGCCGTGCCTTCCTGGACCGCCTGGACAGCGCGGTGGAACAGCAGCAGCAGACCGTGAACGGCAACCGCGAAAAGGTGGAAGCCGAACGCGCGCGCCTGATCCTGGCCAGCCGGGACAAGGCCGTGCTGGAACAACTGGCCGCCAGCTACCGTGCACAGGAAAAGGTGGTGACCGACCGCCGCGACCAGCGCGAGATGGATGACATCGGCGCACGCCGCGCGCGCCTGGCGCAGGCCGCAGACGCCGACAGCGACCCGCAGGGAGGCCGCGCGTGATGCCTTCCCTGTTGACCGGCAACAGCACCGCCGCTGGCACCACCGGTTCCACCGGCAGCAGTTCGCGCAGCAGCCGCAGCGACGGCAGCAGCGGCAGCGGTTTCGACCAGATGCTGCAGGGCGGCGGCAATACGCCTGCGGCCAAGACCGCCAGCACCCCGTCGAAGCCGGCGAACAAGGCGAGCAACGCCGATGCGGGCAATGCCGATGCGCGTACCCCGCCAGCCAGTTCAACCGATGCCACCGACCCCGATGCGGCAACGACCGAGGTGGCCGCCGGCACCACTGACACCCCCGCGCCGGCCACCGACAAGGACGCCGCCACCGACAGCGACGACGCGCCCTGGCCACCACTGGGCCTGGCCGGGCTGGCGCTGATGGTGCCGCCGGTCGCAGACCCCAGCGCGCCTGCATTGCCCACCGCCACGGGCACCGATGCCGACGCGCTGCCCAGCGCCGCGCCTGCGGCGCTTGCCACGCTGCCCGCCGCGGCCACCACCGCTACGCCGGCCACCGCGCCTGCGGCCACGGGCGTGGCCACCACCACTACCGCAGCGGATGCCGATGGCGAAGCCATCGAACTGCCGCTGCCCGGCACCGTGCTGGCACAGACCGCGCTGGATGGCGCAGACGATGCGGACAGCCTGTTCGGCAGCGACCGCAGCATGACCGCACCGCTGCAGGTGGCCCTGCCCGCCGCCCTGCAGGACCTGAAGGCCGCGTTGGCCAGCACGCCGGTGTTCAATGGCGAACCCACTCCCACCCCGGTGCTGGGCGATGATGGTTTCGACCAGGCCATCGGTGCACGCGTCGGTTGGCTGGCGGACCAGAAGATCGGCCACGCCCACATCACCCTGAACCCGGAAGACCTGGGCCCGGTGGACGTGCGCCTGCAGATGAACGGCGACAAGGTGCATGCCAGCTTCAGCAGCCCGCACGTGGATGTGCGCCAGGCATTGGAAAGCAGCTTGCCGCGCCTGCGCGAACTGCTGGGCGAACAGGGCTTCCAGCTGGCCCACGCCGATGTGGGCCACCGCAACAGCGGCGACGGCGGAACGTCGGGCCAGAGCACCGGCAGCGGCAACGGCCGGATCGGTGACGGAGAACCGTCGCTGGGCGACACCACGGTGTCGGCAGCGCAGCTGATCCGCCAGCGCGGATTGCTGGACGCCTACGCGTAACCGGTAGCGGGGGGGGGGGGCCGCGGCGCCGCCCCCCCCCCCCCGCCCCCCCCCCCGGCCCCCCCGCTACCGACGGAATTCCGTCGCCGCCCTTCCCCGCCACTGCGGCACACCCCTTGCATAGCCCTGTGAAGCAACCCCTGAGGAGCTTCACCCCGTGGCCGCAGCCGCTGACAAAACCAAGAAGACCGCCGACAAGGACAAGAGCGCCAAGCCGCGCAGTCCTCTGCTCATCACCGCCCTGGTGGCCGTCCTGGCCGCAGGTGCCGCCGGCGCCGGCGTCTGGTTCTTCACCCAGAGCAAGCACGAACCGGCCACCGCCGAAGCCCCTAAGAAGGGCGCCACCCCGGCCCCGGCCCAGTACTTCGCGCTGGAACCGGCCTTCGTGGTCAATCTGAACGGCCCCATTGATGGCCCGCGCTACCTGCAGGTGGAAGTGCAGCTGATGACCCGCGACGCCGCCGCGCTGGAGGCGATCAAGACCCATGCGCCGGCACTGCGCGCCAACCTGCTGATGCTGTTCTCGCAGGTCAGCCCCGAGCAGATTGCCGACGTGGCCGGCAAGCAGAAGCTGCAGGGCGAAGCGCTGGCCGCCGTGCAGAAAGTGCTGAAGGCCGAGACCGGCAGCAACGGCGCCGACGATCTGCTGTTCACCAGCTTCGTGACCCAGTAAGGGCCTACCGATGAATGACCTGCTGTCCCAGGATGAGATCGATGCCCTGCTGCATGGCGTGGACAGCGGCGCGGTCGAAACCGAGCCGGAGCCGCCGTCCGGCGAAGCGCGTTCGTACGACTTCGCCAGCCAGGACCGCATCATCCGCGGTCGCATGCCCACGCTGGAAATGGTGCACGAGCGTTTCGCCCGCCTGTGGCGCATCGGTCTGTTCAACCTGATCCGCCGCTCGGCCGAACTGTCCGTGCGCGGCATCGAGCTGATCAAGTTCAACGACTACATGCATTCGCTGTATGTGCCGACCAACCTGAACCTGATCCGCTTCAAGCCGCTGCGTGGCACCGGCCTGATCGTGTTCGAGCCGACCCTGGTGTTTGCCATCGTCGACAACTTCTTCGGCGGCGACGGGCGCTACCCCACCCGCATCGAAGGCCGCGAATTCACCGCCACCGAAATGCGGGTGATCCACCTGCTGCTGAAGCAGACCTTCGCCGATCTGCGCGAAGCCTGGGCGCCGGTGATGGAAGTGGATTTCGAATACATCAATTCGGAAATCAATCCGCACTTCGCCAACATCGTCACCCCGCGCGAATACGTGGTGGTGTGCCGCCTGCACGTGGAACTGGACGGCGGTGGCGGCGATATCCACGTCACCCTGCCGTATTCGATGCTGGAGCCGATCCGCGAACTGCTGGACGCCGGCATCCAGAGCGATCGCAACGACCGCGATGCCAGCTGGGGCGTGATGCTGCGCGAACAGCTCAACATCGCCGAAGTCACCCTGTCCAGCGTGCTGGCCAGCAAGCGCATGACCCTGCGCGACCTGACCCAGCTGAAGGTGGGCGACATACTGCCGATCGAGCTGAACACCCAGGTGCCGCTGTGCGTTGAAAACATTCCCGTGTTCACCGGCGAATTCGGCATCGCCAACGGCATGAACGCCGTGAAAGTCACCGCTACCCATCCGCCGGGGACCCGCCCGCGCGTACCCGTCATCCAGGAAGACCCGCAATGAACGATATCGACGCCCTCGAACCGACCCCGGCCCAGTTCGGCAGCCTGCAGGCCGATGAAACCCAGGGTCCGGACCTGAACCTGGACGTGATCCTGGACGTGCCGGTGACGCTGTCGCTGGAAGTCGGCCGCGCCCGCCTGCCGATCCGCAACCTGCTGCAGCTCAACCAGGGCTCGGTGGTGGAACTGGAACGCGGCGCCGGCGAATCGCTGGACGTGTTCGTCAACGGCACCCTGATCGCCCACGGCGAAGTGGTAGTGATCAACGACCGCTTCGGCGTGCGCCTGACCGACGTGGTCAGCCCGAGCGAGCGGATCCGGAGACTGCGTTGAACCTGCTGCTCGCCACCGCGCAGGCCGCTGCGAAGGCAACGCCGCAGATCGGCCAGCATGCCGCCACCGCACCGAGTCTGTTCGGTGCGGTGCTGGCCCTGCTGGCCGTGCTGGCCCTGGTGATCGGCCTGGGCTGGCTGCTCAAGCGCCTGCCCGGCAGCGGCTTCCGCCCGGCCGAAGGCATGAAGCTGGTGGCCAGCCTGACCGTTGGCGCCAAGGAGCGCGTGGTGGTAGTGGAAGTGAACGGCCAGCAGCTGCTGCTGGGCGTCACCGCCGGCAGCATCAACACCCTGCACACCCTGTCCGACCCCCTGCCGCCGCCGGCGCCGGTGCGCGTGCCGGACCTGAAGAACCTGCCGAATTTCGCCCAGCTGCTGCAACAGCGGCTGCGCAAGGACCCCTGACATGCGCGTGACCCGTTCCCGCTTCGCCACCCTGATGCCGTGGCTGTTGTTGATCGCCCTGTGCCTGCTGCCCGCGCTGGCGTTTGCCGCGGCGGGCGCACCGCCGTCGCTGCCCGATGTAAACGTGGGCAAGATCGGCGGCGCACCGGTCAGCCTGCCGCTGCAGACCCTGCTGCTGATGACGGCGATCACCCTGATCCCGTCGATGCTGCTGGTGCTGACCTCGTTCACCCGCATCATCATCGTGCTGGGCCTGCTGCGCCAGGCGCTAGGCACCGGGCAGACGCCGTCCAACCAGGTACTGCTGGGCCTGGCCCTGTTCCTGACCGCGATGATCATGCTGCCGACCTGGGACAAGGCCTGGAGCACCGGCATGGCGCCGTACCTGAACGGCGATATCGACTTCCAGACCGCCTGGACGCTGACCACCCAGCCGCTGCGCGCCTTCATGCTGGCGCAGATCCGCGAAACCGACCTGATGACCTTCGCCGGCATTGCCGGCCACGGCACCTATGCAAGCCCCGATGCGATTCCGTTCCCGGTGCTGGTCGCCTCGTTCGTCACCAGCGAGCTGAAGACCGCCTTCGAGATCGGCTTCCTGATCTTCATTCCGTTCGTGATCATCGATCTGGTGGTGGCCAGCGTGCTGATGTCGATGGGCATGATGATGCTGTCGCCGATGCTGGTGTCGGCGCCGTTCAAGATCCTGCTGTTCGTGCTGGTCGATGGCTGGGTGCTGACCGTAGGTACGTTGGCGGCCAGCTTCAATCCGGCTTGATTGCAGCAACAGCAGTCGAGCACAGCAGTCGAGCATGGCTCGACTCTACCCAAAGCAAATGGAACAACGATGTCCCCCGAACTTGCCCTGACTGAACTGCGTGGCGGCCTGATTACCGTGCTGTGGGTGGCCGGCCCGCTGCTGCTGACCGTGCTGGTGGTTGGCGTGGTGGTGGGCGTGGTGCAGGCCGCGACCCAGTTGAACGAGCCCACCATTGCCTTCGTGGCCAAGGCCGCGGCGCTGACCGCCGTACTGTTTGCGCTCGGCAGCCTGCTGATCGGCCATCTGGTCGAGTTCACCACGCTGCTGTTCCAGCGCATTCCACATCTGATCGGCTAGGAAACGCGCCGCCATGGACGCCGCCACCCAGATGGCCGCCGACGGCCTGCAGGCCTTCGGCATGATCGGCACCGTGCTGTGGACACTGCTGCGTTTCGGCGCGGTGGCCATGGCCATGCCCATGGTCGGTACCCGCGCGGTGCCGGCCCGCGTGCGGGTAATGCTGGCGGCCACGCTGTCGATCGCGCTGGCCCCGCTGCTGCCGCCGGTACCGGACTGGACCGGCTTCGACGCCGCCACCGTGCTCACCATTGCCCGCGAACTGGCCATCGGTGTGTCCATCGGCTTCCTGCTGCGGCTGATCTTCGAAGCTGGCGCACTGGCGGGCGAACTGGTTGCGCAGGGCACCGGCCTGGCCTTCGCGCAGATGAGCGACCCGCTGCGCGGCGGCACCTCCGGTGTGATCGGGCAGTGGTTCTACCTGCTGTTCGGCCTGCTGTTCTTCACCGCCAACGGGCACCTGGCACTGATCTCGCTGGTGGTGGACAGCTACCGCGCCCTGCCCATCGGCGCGCCGTTGCCCGACCCGCATGCCTTCTTCAGCATCGCCCCCACCTTCCTGCTGACCGTGCTGCGCGGCGGCCTCACCCTGGCCATACCGCTGGTGGTGGCCATGCTGGCGGTCAATCTGGCCTTCGGTGTGCTGGCCCGCGCCGCGCCCGCACTGAACCCGATCCAGCTGGGCCTGCCGGTATCGCTGCTGCTGGGCCTGTTCCTGCTGGCACTGCTGGCCGGTGAAATGGGCCCACCGGTGCAGCGCATGTTCGACGCTGCGTTCGAGGCCGCTGGCGCCGTCACTCAGTGAGAACTTCATCACATCTTGTTGATTGCCCTGCCCCCCCTGTAACGCGTTACAGTGAATGGGCGGCGACCAAGGGGACGCCGCGCGCGGCCCGCGTTCTGTACGGCCGCTTGCCGTAGCCTTGCCCCACCGTAGTTTTTCCGTTGACAGGCAGGTCCGGGAGACTGACGAATGCTGGTAGGCACGTACAACCCATGGCTGGTGGCCACCTCGCTGCTTGTTGCCGTCATGGCTTCGTATACCGCCCTGGCCATGGCCGGGCGCACGGTGACTGCACCTGGCCGCGGTGCCACCTGGTGGTGGCGGCTGGGCGGCGGGTTTGCCATGGGGCTGGGCATCTGGTCCATGCACTTCATCGGCATGCTGGCCTTCGACCTGCCCATTCCGCTGGGCTACGACCTGCCCATCACCCTGGTGTCGCTGGCGCTGGCCATCGCCTCGTCGGTGTTCGCGCTGTGGCTGGTGTCACTGCACACCCTGCCGCATGGCCGCCTGGCCGGTGGCGCGGTGCTGATGGGCAGCGGCATTGCAAGCATGCATTACGTGGGCATGGCCGCGCTGCGCATGCAGCCGGGCATCGATTACCAGCCAGTGTGGCTGGCGCTGTCGTTGCTGGTGGCCGTGGCTGCATCGTGGACCGCGCTGTACGTGGCCTTCCGGCTGCGCGCACAGAACACCCGCAACGTTGATCGGTTGACCGCCGCCGGCCTGCTGGGCCTGGCCATCGTGGGCATGCATTACACCGGCATGGCCGCCGCCCGCTTCCCCGAAGGCAGCGTGTGCGGTGCCGCCGTCGGCGATGGCCTGCGCAGCACCTGGCTGGCGGTGATGGTGGTGGTGCTGACCGTGGCCATCCTGGCGGTGGTGCTGGTGGTGTCCTGGCTGGAACAGCGGGTGGAAGCGCAGCTGCTGCGGCTGCGCAATTCGCTGCTCAGCACCTCGCTCACCGACGCCCAGCAGGAACTGACCCAGGCCGCCCTGCACGACCCCCTTACCCGCCTGCCCAACCGCCTGCTGCTGCAGCGCCGGATCGTGCAGGCGCTGGCCGAGGCCGAACAGCGCGGCAGCCGCTTCGCGGTGATGTTCATGGATCTGGACGGCTTCAAGCAGGTGAACGATGCCTATGGCCACCAGGCCGGCGACGCCCTGCTGGTGGCCGTGGCCGAACGCACCCGCCAGCTGCTGCGGCCCAACGACATGCTGGCGCGGCTGGGCGGTGACGAGTTCGTGCTGGTGGTGCGCATCGAACACGATGAAGACCTGCCGACCCTGGCCCGGCGCATCCTGGAAGCGGTGGGCGGCGGCCCGCTGCTGCCCGACAACGAACTGCAGGTGACCGCCAGCATTGGCGTTGCCATTTGTCCCGACCACGCCGCCAGCGAGCGCCAGTTGATGGCCTTTGCCGATGCGGCCATGTACCAGGCCAAGGAATCGGGCCGCAACGCCTTCGTGCTGTTCTCTGACTGGATGAACGACAGTGCCGAACAGCAATTCCGGCTGCTGGCCGACCTGCGCCGGGCGATCGGTACCGAACAGTTGTTCCTGCACTACCAGCCGAAGATCCGCGTGGCCTCGCAGGCCGTGGCCGGCGCCGAGGCGCTGATCCGCTGGCGCCATCCCGAACAGGGCCTGATCCCGCCGGACCGCTTCATCCGCCTGGCCGAGCGCAGCGGTGCCATCCACGATATCGGTCGCTGGGCGCTGGAACAGGCCTGCCAGCAGTTGCGTCGCTGGCACGATGCCGGCCATGACGGCTGGTCGATGTCGGTGAACCTGTCGCCGGTGCAGTTCAGTTCACCGCACCTGCTGCGCGATGTGGAAGACGTGATCGAACGCTACGCCATCACCCCGCGCCACCTGGTGCTGGAAATCACCGAGAGCACGGTGATGCGCGACACCGATACCAGCCTGCGCCTGCTGCAGAGCCTGTCGGCGCTGGGCGTGGGCATTTCCATCGATGATTTCGGCACCGGCTATTCCAGCCTGCTGTACCTCAAGCGCCTGCCGGCCACCGAGATCAAGATCGACCACGCCTTCGTGCGCGATCTGGAACACAGCCCGGAAGACGTGGTGATCGTGTCGGCCATCGTGGCCCTGGGCCACGCGCTGGACATGGATATCGTGGCCGAGGGCGTGGAAACCGCGCCGCAGCGCGCCTATCTGGAACGGCTGGGCTGTGATTACCTGCAGGGCTACCTGCTGGGGCGCCCGGTGGACCCGGCCCGCTTCATGCAGCTGCATGACCTGCCGCGGCCGCGGGTGGAGCTGGCCAACCCACCGCCGCGCTGACGCGTCCGCTCTGGTAGGTGCCAACCTTGGTTGGCACTTCTCAGCTCCGCCGGGCATGGCCCGGCGCTACCGCCCTTCTCCCGTGGGTGCCAACCGCCCCCACCTTGGTGGGTGCCAACCGCCCTGCTCTGGTGGGTGCCAACCTTGGTTGGCACAGTCGCGCCCTTCCCGCGCGGGGAAGCCAGCCGCGGCCAGCGCAGCTGGCAATTGCCCGGCATGCGCAATACGCTTTCCCGGAACATCGGTGAATGGAGTATGCGTATGTCAGGGAAGAGTACATTCGAAAGTCCGCGCTGGCACCGTGACCTGCTTCGCTTCCTGCCGCTGAAGAGCCAGTTCCTGCTGTCGGGCAATGTGCGAGATCTGCAGGCCGGCGAACTGCAGCCCGGCCTGGTCACCGCGCAGGGCTTCAACCAGCACCTGTGCACCACCCTGCTCGACGAAGGCTTTAGCCACGTGCTCGGCTGGGACCCGCTGGCCGGCTTCCGCGTTCTGAGCCGCGCAGGCGCAGAGCCCACCGACGGAGACGCCGTGCTGCGCGAGCTGGGGCTGACCCCAGCCAACGGCGCCGCGCCGGCCGGCATCGACCTGCTTTCCGCCACGCTGCCACGCTTGGTCAGCCGAAGCGGCGATCCCATTGCGCTGATTGTCGATTTTGCCTCGCGCTTGACCGTACGCAGCGACAATCTCAGCGCCGCCGAACACCAGTTGTTCACCCAGGCCCTGGTGCTGGCCCACCAGGCCCGCAGCCGTCCGGCCACAGCGGCGCGCAGACCGTTCTTCAACAGCATTCTGTGGATCGTGGAGAAGGAAGGCGATCTGCCCGATTGGCTGGTGGTGGCCAACCCCCGCATCCGCGCAGTTTCCGTCGCAAAGCCCGACCAGCAGGTGCGCCGCGCACTGGCGCCCGCCCTGCTGAAGGGTTTGGCCGGTGCGGCTACGGCCACGCCCGATGCAGTGGCAAAAGCAGTCGATGCCTTTGTCACCGAAACCGAGGGCCTGCTGCTGCTGGACCTTACCGCCATCACGCAACTGGCCCGGGTCGAGAACGTGGGCATGGAACAGATCAGTGACGCGGTACGCCGCTACAAGATCGGCGTCACCGAAGACCCTTGGCTTCGCATCGACCGCCCGCGCATCCGTGCAGCGCAGGACTATGTGCAGCAGCGGGTGAAGGGCCAGGACCACGCCGTGACCCACATGCTGGACATCGTCAAGCGCGCGATGACCGGCGTCGGCGCGCGCCGCAAAGGCAACCGGCCACGTGGCGTGGCCTTCCTGGCCGGGCCCACCGGTGTCGGCAAGACCGAACTGGCCAAGACCGTCACCAGCCTCCTGTTTGGCGACGAGGGCGCGTACATCCGCTTCGACATGTCCGAGTTCAGCGCCGAGCACGCCGACCAGCGGCTGATTGGCGCCCCGCCCGGCTACGTGGGCTACGACGTTGGCGGCGAGCTGACCAATGCCATCCGCGAGAAGCCCTTCAGCGTGGTCCTGTTCGACGAAATCGAGAAGGCCCATCCGCGCATTCTCGACAAATTCCTGCAGATACTCGACGACGGTGTGCTCACCTCCGGTCGCGGCGACCGCGTGTATTTTTCCGAGGCGCTGATCGTCTTCACCTCTAACCTTGGCATCTATCGCCAGGGGGAACATGGCGAACGGGTGGCCAATGTGCTGCCCGGCGAAGCGTTCGAACAGGTGCAGGAAAAGGTCCACGCCGAGATCGACCGCCACTTCAAGCTGGTGCTGAACCGGCCGGAGATCCTGAACCGCATCGGCGAGAACATCATTGTTTTCGATTTCATCCGCGATGAGGTCGCCGTGCAGATCTTCGAGCAGATGGTGGATGCCACCCTGCACGACCTGCATGCCCAGCAGTTGACGGTGACCCTGGCCGCAGAAGCGCGCGCCGCGCTACAGGCGCAGTGCCTGCAGGACCTGTCCAACGGCGGCCGCGGTATCCGCAACCAACTGGAGGCGCGCCTGCTGAACCCGCTGGCACGCAGCCTGTTCGACCAGGACGCGCAACCCGGCGAGCGCTTCGTCATCACCGCCGTGCAGCCTGGCGGGCTGGCCGTGGAACGGGCCTGAGCATGCAGGTCAGCCTGTCGCGCGTGCATTTCCCCATCACCACACTGGGGCCGGGCCACAGGCTGGGCATCTGGTTCCAGGGCTGCAGCATCCGCTGCCCCGGCTGCATATCGGCCGATACCTGGGGGCCGGGGCATCGCCGCATCGAGGTGGACGTGCTGCTTGAGCAGCTTGCACCGTGGTGGCAGCAGGCCGACGGGGTGACCATTTCCGGCGGCGAGCCGTTCGACCAGTTCGATGCACTCCTGGCCCTGTTGCGCGGCCTGCGCTCGCGCGGCCCGGGCGACATCCTGGTCTACAGCGGCCATGCGCTGGAAGCGTTGCAGGCGCCACTGCACCGTGCATCAGGCCTGATCGACGGCCTGATGAGTGACCCCTACCTGGCGGATGCCGGGCAGACCCGCGCGTTGCGTGGAAGCGACAACCAGCGGTTGAGCCTGCTGACCGACCTTGGCCGTGATCGGCTGTCCGAGCTTGAGCGCCCGATCCTGCCCTCCGACAAGGTGCTGGACATCATGTTCGACGAGGACGGCAGCCTGTGGATGGCCGGCATCCCCCGACACAACGACCTGCTGCGCCTGCGCGGAATGTTGCGCGCGCAGGGTCATCACCTGCAGACCAGCGCGCACGCCCCCAGCGGCGAATACGTGGAGTAACCGCATGATCCGATTCTGCCCCAACTGCCACACCGAACGCGGCCTGCATGAACTGTTCTGCGACGGTGCAATCGGCGCGCAGCCCTGCGGCTGGGACCTGGCAGGCGAGCCCATCCATGCTGATGGTTGGCGCCCGCGCACCGTGCGCACCCAGGATGAGGTCGCCGAAGCGCCGCACGACACGCGGGTGGAGGCCCACTGCAGCAACGGCCACGCACTGGAACCCGGCGACCTGCTGTGCCTGCAGTGTGGTGCCGAGCCCGCCCCCGCAGACGCAGGCGGCGCACCGCCCGTGGTCGAAGATGCCAGCGGCGGCGAAGCCGATACAGGCACCGGCGAAACGGTGATCGACCAGTGGCGGCTGCTGCGCCAGATCAGCAGCACCGATGGCATCCGCGAGCGTTACCACGCCGAGCATGCGCAGAGCGGACAGGTGGCGGTGCTCACCCTGTACCGCGCGGGCGCAGAGCCTGACCCTGCCGTCTATGATGTCATCCGACGGTTGCCGCGCGACCACGTGCCGGACATTATCGCGACCGGCCGTTGGGACGACCGTGCCTACGAGGTGGTGGAAATGCTGACCGGCGGCAGCCTGGCCGACCTCGGCAGCGTCATCGCCGATGGCGATGACGTGCGCCACGTGGTGCGCGAGCTGGGCCAGGCCCTGCATGCGTTCAACGAAGCAGGCCTGCGCCACCGTGACCTGCGCCCGGCCAGCCTGTTGGTGCGCGCGCGCGCGCCGCTGGACATGGTCATCAGCGGCTTCGGCTCGGCGCGCTTGTCCGAATACGATCTGGACATCGTTTCGCCGCTTGAAACCAGCCGCTACATGGCACCCGAAGCCATCGCCGGCGGCGTCGCCGCCGCGTCGGACTGGTGGAGCCTGGGCATGATCCTGCTGGAGCAGCTGACCGACGGCCGCTGCTTCGAAGGCACCCACGCCAACGCCTACCTGATCCACGTGCTGGCCAATGGTGTACCGATTCCGGCGGACATCGATCCTGACCTGCAGCTGCTGTTGCGCGGCCTGCTGGTGCGTGACCGCCACCAGCGCTGGCAGTGGCCGGAGGTTTCGGACTGGTTGGCCGGCATTGCCGTCGCCGCGCCACCCTCGGCCACGCAGGAGCGTGACGAGGGAGACGGCGCCAGCCTGCGCCTGGGCGAACGACGCTTCCAGCGGCCTGCGCTCTTCGCCCTGCAGGCCGCACAGGCCGAGCACTGGGACGAGGCACGTGACAGCCTGTTGCGCGGCGTCATCGTCACCTGGGCCGACCAGGCCGGGCTTCCTCCCTCCACGGTGTCGGCACTGCGCCAGGTGGTCCAGCACGAAGGCGTGGAGGAGGATTTCCGGCTGATGCTGGCACTGAAGATCCTCAATCCGGAAATGCCGCTCATCCACCGTGGCAGCATCGTCACCCCGGGCTGGCTGCTGGAGAACCCGCTGGAAGGCTACCGCCTGATCAGCGGCTCGGTACCGGACCTGCTCGAACAGCTGCAGACCGATGCCTGGCTGTCGCGGCTGAAGCTGCGCGCACAGAACGTGCGACAGCGCGCGCTGCACCAGCAGATCGACCTCATTGAAGAGGTCCTGCGTGTGTACCTGCTGTCCAGCTCGCGGGCACGCCTTGCCAGTCAATGGCAGGAGCGCCAGCGCTTGCTGCCGGATACGGACCACCCGGGACTGGCGAGCCTGGCCGAACGCCGGTTGGTGACCGAGGAAGACCTGATCGTGCTGCTCAGTGCGGCCATCGGGCAGTTCCGCTCGGTCGAGGCCATCGTCGCCGATGCCACCGCACTGGCGGCCAAAGCGGGCGTTGCCGAATGGGATGCCGCCGCGGCCACCCTGCTGCTGCAGCACCCGCGCAGCGAGCTGTACCGGGCCATGGACGAACGCATCCTGGGCTTCGCCCGATGTGGCATGCCGGTGATCGACAGCTGGGCCGAGCAGTTCCGTCTGGAACGACGCATGCCGCTGGCGCGCGCCCTGGTGGTGCTGGCCGTTCCCGGCAGCCGCTGGCAGCAGCCGCAACGGCAGCAGTACGTTGCCCAGATCCTGGATTTCTTCGAGAAGAAGGTGGTCACCGCGGTCATGCGCGGTCCGCTGGTGCGGATGAGCATCGGCAAGACCACTGCGCGGGTGGACATGCGCGAGCTGGACAGCACGCGGCGCCCTGCCGCCGCCCTGCTCGACCACCTGATGCAGCGCAACGCGCGCGCCGTAGCAGCCGATCCGGAAGCCTTCGAGCGCAGCCCAGCGGTGGAACAGCGGCTGCGTTCGCTGTTGCGGCAGAGCACCCTGTACAAGCGCGATACCGGCATCGACGGCCTGTACCTGGGCTTCCCCTTCCTGCTCAGCCGCGATCCACGCAGCACTGCACGCGCACGCATCATTCCCCTGCTGCTGTGGCCGGTGCGACTGGAGATGGAACTGGCCCAGCACGGGCTGGCCAACCTCGCCTTCGACGGCGAGCGCGAGGAAGTGCGGATCAATCCAGCGCTGGAAAGCATCGTGGGTCCGGACGCGTTCCGTCGCTGGCAGACATCGGCCGATGAGCTGCTGGGCCGCTCGTCGCTGCGTGCTTCTGACGTGATGGATGCCTTCGGCATGCTGGCTCGTGTCCGCTCACGCAGCCTGACGGCACTGCCGGGCCCCGACGTGGTGGTCGATCCGGTGGGCGATGAGCTGGAATGTGCCGCCGTCCTGTTCCATGTCACCTTCATGGGCCAGGCCATTGGCGAGGACCTTCGCCAGTTGAAGGTGCTGCCACCCAACGGCACGGGCCTGGAAACGGCCCTGCGCCTGGCGCCGCCTGCTGGCGATGCGGCAGCGGCCGCCGCTCCGGCCGAGCTGCAACGCTTCTTCACCGTCGCCAGCGACCCATCGCAGGAGGCGGCGGTCCTGCAGGCCCGGCAAGGTCCAGGCCTGTTGATCGAAGGGCCGCCGGGCACCGGCAAGAGCCAGACGATCGTCAACATGGTGGCCGATGCCATCGGTCGTGGACGCAGCCTGTTGATCGTCTGCCAGAAGCACGCCGCCCTGGAAGTCGTGCACAAGCGCCTGGTTGCCGAAGGCCTGGACCAGCGCGTGGTGATGCTCAACGACGTGAACCGCGACCGTGAACCGGTGATCCGTTCCATCCGTGAGCAATTGGAGCGCTTGTTCGCCGAGGGCAGTGGCGACCCGGACGGGCGCGCAGCGCGCGAGCGCACCGCCGCCCGTATCGAGGCGCTTGAGGGCGACCTGGATCGCTTCCAGCACAGCCTGCACCGCATCGATCCGCTCAGCCACCTCAGTTATCGCCAACTGCTGGGCGAACTGATCGAACTGGAAAGCGGCACGCCGCCCCTGGAATTCCCCGCGCTGCGACAACGCCTGGGCGCACTGGACATGGCCCAGCTCACCGCGCTGGAAGAGCAGTGCGCCCCGCTGGTGCGCTGGTGGCTTCCAGCGCGCTACGAAGACAGCCCGCTGGCGGACGTTCGCCCGTTTGCCGCCGACACCGCCACGCTGGACGCATTCGGCGAAAGCCTGCGGTCGTTCATGCAGGCCGAACAACAACGCCAGCAGACATTGGCCGAACACCCTGCCAGTTTCGAGATCGAGGACGCGGCGCCGTACCGGACCTGGATCGATGCGCATGTGACCACGTTGTTGGCCCTGCGCGACGAACAACGCCAGCGTCTGGCGCGTTGGCTGCCGCTGTTCCGCAGCGGCACCGCGGGCGAGCCGGTGGCGGGCGACCAACTTATCGTTCAGTTGCGGCGAGTCGAGCAACATCTCCGCGGCGCGCCCCACGGCAGTGCCCTGCCCGGCCTGTCGCCCGCGCTGGCCAGACGGGATGAAGCCGTCCTGCGCCAGCACGAACAGGACATTACCGAGGTGATGGGCCGTAGCCGCTGGTGGGCCCGGTTGAATCCACGCCACATCGTGCAGCGCGGCCGCCTTAACCGCCTGCTGCGCGAGCATGGCAGCGCCACGTCTGGCGTGGGACTGCCGGCCCTGCTGGGCGCCGTGCGCCTGGCGCTGCACATGAACCCGTTGCGCCACCAGTACAACAGCGCCCGTCTGGCGTTGGGACTGCCGGCGGTGGGCGACGATGGCGATGTCGACCTGCTGCCACACCTGCAGCAGGACATCACCGGGCTGCTGGAGGTGCAGACACTGGCCAGCGCCGTGGCACAGTCGCCCCGCGCCCAGCAGACCGACACCGCCATGCTGACCGCCGACAAAGCCCAGTTGCAGGTGCTGCTGGATGATCTGGACGCCTCCCTGCTCAGGCACGCCGTACGCCAGGCCAGCCTGCGCCCCCTGGCGGTACTCGACGACTGGCTCGACGAGCGGCTGGCCCAACAGTTGCGGCACAACGTCCTGCGCAACCTGGACAACCAGCTCGCGCTGGACCGTCTGCACAGCGCCCTGCCCAGCCTGGCGGCCTATCAGCAGTTCCGTGGCCGCGCCGGCCTGCTTGATGAAGGGGCCCGCCAGTTGCTGGCGCTGCTGCGCCAGCGTGAGGCGCAGTTGGATGCCTTGCCCAGCGACCAGCTGGAAGGCGCCGTGCGCCGGCTGCTGAACCGCGAAGCCCGGCTTGGTTGGAAGCATCGTATCGAGCATGCCCTGCCCGAACTGCAGTTCAGCCAGGACGAAGCCCGCGCGAAGATCACGGCCCTGGCCGAGGCCGACCGGCAGATGCGCCGCCTGAACCGGGAACTGCTGGGCAGCCACTTGGACATGGCCGCGCTGGGCACCCGCAAGCAGTGGGAAGACGTTACCCGGCTGACCGGCCGCCGGTCGCGGCGCCTGCGCGAGTTCATCGAACTGGGCAGCGCGCTGGGCCTGATGCACCTGCGCCCGGTCTGGCTGATGAATCCGGATGTGGCCAGTCGTGTGCTGCCGCTGCAGGCCGGCCTGTTCGATACCGTGATCTACGACGAAGCCTCTCAGATGCCGGTCGAGTACGCGCTTCCCACCTTGTTCCGGGGCAAGGTCACCATTGTCAGCGGTGACGAAAAACAGATGCCGCCCACGGCCTTCTTCTCCAGCCGCGTGGAAAGCGATGAGGCCGAGATGTTCGATGGCGATGAACCGGACGCCGAGGCCGACGACGCCCAACGCGAGGCCTTCGAGGACGATTGGAACCGCCGCGAGATCAAGGACTGCCCAGACCTGCTGCAGTTGGCGCGTACCGTCCTGCCAAGCACGACCCTGCAGATCCACTACCGCTCGGCGTATCGCGAGCTGATCAGCTTCTCCAACGCGTCCTTCTACGGTAACCGCCTCAACGTGCCGGTACGCCACCCGCTGGCGCGCATCCAGCAGATCAAGCCATTGCAGCTGATCCAGGTCGATGGTCTGTACCAGAACCAGACCAATGCACTGGAAGCCGAACGCGTGGTGGCCTACCTGCAGGACCTGTGGCAGGCGCCCCCGGCACAGCGCCCTTCGGTGGGAGTGGTGACCTTCAACCGCAAGCAGGCCGAGCTGATCGAGGACCAGATGGAACAGCGGGCCAGCGAGGACGAGCCCTTCCGCCTGGCCCTGCAGCAGGAGCGCGAGCGCATCGTGCAGGGCGAGGACATGTCGGTGTTCATCAAGAACGTGGAGAACGTGCAGGGTGACGAGCGCGACGTGATCGTGTTTTCCACCACTTTCGGCCGCAATGGCCAGGGTACGTTCCGGCGCAACTTTGGCGTGCTCGGCCAGACCGGCGGCGAGCGGCGGCTGAACGTGGCCGTCACCCGTGCCCGGCAGAAGGTGGTGATGATCACCTCGATGCCGATCAACGATGTGTCGGACCTGTTCGCGACCCAGCGCGCCCCCGCCAGCCCGCGCGACTACCTGCAGGGCTACCTGGCCTATGCCCGCGCCCTGTGTGCAGGGGAATTCGAGGCCGGCACGCGCCTGCTCGGCCGCCTGCAGACCGACCGCAGCCATGTTCCCACCGCCGCGCGCGGCGCGCAGGACGGGTTCGTCGCCATCGTGGGCGACTATCTGCGATCGCTGGGCTGGGCGGCCAATCCGGCCAACGAGGGGGATGCGTTCGGTCTGGATTTCGCCATTGAAGACCCGAGTACCGGCCTGTACGCCATCGGCATCGAATGCGATGCACCCAGTCACGCCCTGCTGCAGCGCGCCCGCGCCCGGGAAATCTGGCGCCCGGCAGTACTGGGGCGCGCCATTCCCAGGCTGCACCGCGTGTCGTCGCAGGGCTGGTACCACGACGGTGATGGCGAGCGTGCACGCTTGCGCCAGGCAGTGGAACAGGCCATGGGGCATGCCGACCCCTCCAGCAAACCCCTGCATGCGTCCACCCAGGAGGCGTCGGCATGAGTGGTCCGAAGGTGGTCCGCATCCAGTCCGAAGCCGAGCTGCGCGCCCTGCGCGAGGACATGCTGCGCCTGCTTGAACGCGATGTGGAGCGCTGGCTGGAACGCGCCCACACCCTGCAGCCCCTGGAACAGACGCAGCGCACCGCCGTGTTGGCGCGCCGTGAGCGCCTGCGTGTGGCACTGACCAGCAGTGACAACGCAGGCTATGCCCGGCAGGTGGAGGCCGAGCGAGCCTGGCTACGTGCCGACCTGGACGAGCGCGAGGCGCATGCGATCGAACAGCGCATCGCCCAGCGCCAACGCAGCCGACGCCAGCAGCAGAATGCGGCGACGGTGCTCAACGCACTGCGCAGCGGCGGTTTGGCAGTGGATGCAGCGCTGTTGCAGGCCCTGACCCGGTTGGCGGAAGGCGGCACCGAAGCCGATGCAGAAGGCCTGTTGGCGCGCGCCACGCTGGCGCTTGCCGCAGACGTACCGGGCGAGGCACTCAGCCCATCACAGCGCAACCTTGCCCAGGCGCTGCGTGAGGATGGCCAAGAACGCAACGCGACCTGGCAGGCGCCGGCCGCCGAGCGTGACCCACGACTGCAGCGCATTGACCGGCACATTGCCGAGCTGCAGCTGCTGCAGGGAGCGGCACCGGCCGCTTCATTCGAGGACGCCCTGCGTGCGGCGGAGGCCGAGCCCAACACGCAGCGGCGCAATCTGCTGCTGGACAGTCTGGTGCTCGATCTGGCCAGCGCCGCTGCGACCTGCCGCCAGCAGCGCACTCACCTGACCCATCTGCACGACCTGGCGCACCTGCTGGATACGCTGGACGGGGACAACCACCGCGAGCTGCTGCGCCAGATTGCAGACGCCGATGCCAGCGTGTCGGCTGCCCACCTGCAGGCCTTAACCGTGTCATGCCAGCACGCCATCGATCACTACCACCAGGTGCAGGCCGCTGCGTCGCGTCGTGCCGTCCTGCTGGCCGGCCTGGCCGAGCTGGGCTACGAGGTCCGCGAAGGCATGGCAACGGCCTGGTCCGACCAGGGGCGTGTGGTGCTGCGTCGACCGGCCAGCCCGGGCTACGGCGTGGAACTGGGCGGCAATGCCGGCAGCGGTCGGCTGCAGATCCGCGCCGTGGCGATGCACACCGAGCGCGACCGAAGCCGCGACCGCGACGTAGAAGCCATCTGGTGCGGCGATTTCTCGCGTCTCAAGGCACAGCTGCATGCGCAGGGCAGCGACCTGCAGATCGAGCGCGCGCTGGGCGTGGGCGAGGTACCGCTGAAGGAAGTGGAGGCCAGCCCAGAGCCCGCCCGCGTGCTGTCCGGCTCTGCCAGCCGCCCACGCCAGGCCTGATCCGCCGGGCATGGCCCGGCGCTACCACCCCTGCTCTGGTAGGTGCCAACCTTGGTTGGCACTGCTCTACCGTCACGGAACAGTTCTTGCACGCACCCCGGCACTCCCCGCCGTAGTGCACCGCGATGTCCGAAAACGAAGACGCAGGCGAAAAAACCGAACAGCCAACAGAAAAACGCCTGCGCGACGCCCGTGAACATGGCAACATCCCGCGTTCGCGCGAGCTGGCCACCGTGGCGGTGTTCGGCGCGGCAGTCATCGCCATCATGGCCACCAGCAGCTCCATTGCCGCCGGCGGCCATGCCTGGATGCGCGCCGCGCTCAGCCCCGAACCGGCCCTGTGGCAGAACCCGCAAGCCCTGTTCGGCCACTTCGGGTGGCTGTTCCTGCGCCTGATCCTGGCCTGCTGGCCGCTGCTGGTGGTCTGCTTCCTGGCCAGCTTCCTGTCCCCGCTGGTAATGGGTGGGCTGCGCTGGTCGAACAAATCGCTGATGCCCGACCCCAAACGGCTCAGCCCGATCGCCGGCCTGAAGCGCATGTGGGGTGCCGAGGCCGTGGCCGAGTTCACCAAGTCGCTGCTGCGCGTGGGCTTTGTCGGCGCCGCGGCCGCCATGGTCTTTGCCAGCAGCTTCGATGCCCTGCGCGGGCTGCTGCACCAGCCGCTGGAATCGGCCATCGGCCACGGTCTGGCGTTCACCCTGAAGCTGCTGCTGGCCACCGCCGGCGCCATGCTGCTGCTGGGCGCCATCGATGCGCCTTACCAGCGCTGGAACTGGATGCGCAAGCTGAAGATGACCCGTGAAGAGCTGCGCCGGGAAATGAAGGAAAGCGAAGGCAGCCCCGAAGTGAAGGGGCGCATCCGCCAGCTGCAGCAGCAGATGGCCAACCGTCGCATGATGGAAGCGGTGCCCACCGCTGACGTGGTGGTGGTCAACCCCACCCACTACGCGGTGGCCCTGAAGTACGAAGGCAGCCGCATGAGTGCCCCCACCGTGGTCGCCCTGGGCGTGGACGAAACCGCCCTGCGCATCCGTGAAGTGGCCGACGGCAACAAGGTGGCCATCGTCTCGGCCCCGCCTTTGGCACGCGCCTTGTATCGGGAGGGTCAACTCGGCAAGGAAATTCCCGTGAGACTGTATTCAGCCGTCGCCCAGGTGCTGTCCTACGTCTACCAGCTGCGCAGCTGGCGGACCGGCCCGATGCCGTCCACTCCCCACATCGACGTGGATGAATTCGGCACTGGAGGCCGCCCATGAACGCCCAGACCTCTGGTTTCAACAGCCGCCGCGTGCTCGACATGATCCGCCAGGGTCTTGGCGCGCCGCTGATCGTGCTGGCCCTGCTGGCCATGGTGGTGGTGCCGCTAGCCGCCCCGGTGCTCGATGCGCTGTTCACCTTCAACATCGCCATCTCGCTGATGGTGCTGCTGGCGGTGGTCTACGTGAAGCGCCCGCTGGATTTCACCATCTTCCCCATCGTGCTGCTGGTCACCACCATGCTCCGCCTGGCGCTGAACGTGGCCTCCACCCGCGTGATCCTGCTCAACGGCCAGAACGGCCACGAAGCAGCCGGCAAGGTGATCGCCGCCTTCGGCGAGTTCGTCATCGGCGGCAACTACGCGGTCGGCATCGTGGTCTTCGCGATCCTGACCATCATCAATTTCGTGGTCATCACCAAGGGTGCCGGCCGCGTTTCGGAAGTGACCGCCCGCTTCATCCTGGACGCCATGCCCGGCAAGCAGATGGCCATCGACGCCGATCTGAACGCCGGTTTGCTGACGCGTGAAGAGGCCAAGGCACGCCGCGAGGAAGTGCGCGAGGAAGCCGACTTCTACGGTGCGATGGACGGCGCCAGCAAGTTTATCCGCGGCGATGCGATCGCCGGCATCCTGATCCTGTTCATCAACATGCTGGGCGGCCTGGCCGTGGGCGTGCTGCAACATGGCATGCCGTTCGGTGAAGCGGCGGCCACCTACACCCTGCTGTCCATCGGTGACGGCCTGGTGGCGCAGCTGCCGGCCCTGCTGGTATCCAGCGCCGTGGCCATGCTGGTCACCCGCGCCTCGCGTTCGCAGGACATGGCCCAGGCCATGACCGGCCAGGTGTTCGGCCAGTACCGCGCGCTGGCCATCACCGCCGGCATCATCGGCCTGGTCGGCCTGGTGCCGGGCATGCCCAACGTCGCTTTCCTGACGCTGGCCGCGATCCTCGGCTTCATTGCCTGGAAGCTGTACCGCAAGACCCAGCTGCCGGCCGACGATGCAGCCGCCAAGGCCGGCGAGAACGGCCCGGTGAACGCGCTGGGCCGCCCCGCCGCGCCGGCACCGACCGCCGAACTGAGCTGGGACGAACTGCGCCCGGTCGATCCGCTGGGTCTGGAAGTGGGATATCGCCTGATTCCACTTGTGGACAGCAACCAGGGCGGCGAACTGATGGCGCGCATCAAGGGCGTGCGCCGCAAGCTGACCCAGGACGTGGGCTTCCTGATTCCCTCGGTGCATATCCGCGACAACCTGGAACTGGCCGCCAACGCCTACCGCGTGCTGGTGCACGGCGTGCCGGTGGCCACCGCCGAAATCCACCCCGACCGCGAACTGGCGCTGGACCCGGGCAGTGCGCTGGGCCCGCTGGATGGCATTGCCGGCAAGGACCCCGCCTTCGGCCTGGATGCCACCTGGATCCAGCCGCACCAGCGCGCACAGGCCGAAACCCTGGGCTACACCGTGGTCGACCCGGCCACCGTGGTCGCCACCCATCTGTCGCACCTGATCCGCGAGCACGCGCCGGAACTGCTGGGCCACGAAGAAGTGCAGCACCTGCTGGCGAACCTGGGCAAGAGCGCGCCCAAGCTCGTCGAAGATCTGACGCCCAAGGCGCTGCCGCTGTCGGCGGTGGTGCGCGTGCTGCAGAACCTGCTGATCGAACGCATTCCGATCCGCCAGCTGCGCAAGATCGCCGAAGCGCTGGTCGAGCACGCCCCGTCCAGCCAGGACCCGGCCACCCTCACCGCTGCCGTGCGCAACGCGCTGGGCCGCTTCATCGTGCAGGAGATCGCCGGAATGTCGGCGGAGCTGCCGGTGTTCACCCTCAACCCGCAATTGGAACGTGTCTTGCAGGAGTCCACGCAGGGCAACGGCGCCGCGCTGGAACCCGGACTCGCTGAGCGACTGCACCAGAGCCTGGCCGAATGTGTCAGCAAGCAGGAAGCCCGCAACGAGCCCGCGGTTGTGCTGGTACCGGGCCCGGTGCGCGCCGCGCTGGCCCGCCTGGTCCGCCACAGCGTTCCCTCGCTGTCGGTCCTGGCCTACAGCGAGGTGCCGGAGGACAAGCGCCTGAAGCTGGTCGGAACGATCAGCTGACGCCGCCCACCGCAGCGCCAGAAAACAGACACCACTCTTCACTTGCAGCAACCGACAGATTCCAAGGGGAACCCGAACCGTGCAGACCACCGACCACCCGCGTTCTCCGACCGCCAATCCGCCGTCTTCGACCCGTGATCACAGCATGAAAATCAAACGCTTCGTCGCCGCCGACATGCGCTCGGCCATGAACCTGGTGCGCAAGGAACACGGGCCCGATGCCGTGATCCTGTCCAACCGCCGGATCGAAGAAGGCATCGAAATCGTGGCCGCCGCCCATTACGACGAAGGCGTGGTGCAGCGCGCACTGGATGCCTCGCGCCGCGATGTCGCGCCGCCGCCGGCACCGAAGCCGCGCACCGCCGCCGATGCCGTCATCGCCGCGGTCACCCGCCGCCGCAGCGCCACCCTGGCGCCGGAACCGATCGCGGCCACCACCTCGGCCGTGGCCGCCCTGGCCCGCGCCGCCGTCGGTGCCACCGGCCGCACCCTGGACAGCGCCGACGAGATCGTGCCGACCCGCGGCAGCACCGGCTTCGCCGACACCCTGGCCCGCGCCAGCGTCAACGAACCGGCACTGCCGGAACAGATCTTCGCCCCGTTCGCTGGTGCCATCGTGGCCCCGCCGCCACCGGCTGCTGCGCCCGCCGCGCCGGCCCCGATCAACCGCGCCCGCTTCCTGATCGATCCGCCGCACGACGAAGCGCAGGACACTGCCGCCCTGCCGCCGCCGCTGCCGGTAGCGGCCGAAGCGCCGACCGCCGCCGTGATCGCCGCCGACCCGGCGGTGACCGCCGAGCAGCCGACCCCGGTACTGGCCGAAGCCGCGCCGGAGCCCGAGCCCGCCCCGCAGCTGATGCCGGCGCCGGTGGTGACCGTGGTGGCCCAGGATGACGCCGAGATCCGCCAGCTGCGCCAGGAAGTGGCCGGCATGCGCCAGGTGATCGAGCGCGAGATGAACCGCTTCACCGATGAGCGCCTGCGTGGCAACGCGGTGCGCGGTGCGGCGCTGGACCTGATGGACGAGTACGGCTTCGATGCCGGCCTGGCCCGCGACGTGGCGATGCAGATTCCGGCCGAGACCGAGGCCCACCGTGGCCGCGGCCTGATGCTGGGGCTGATCTCGCGCAAGCTGCCGATCGCCCCGGTCGATCCGCTGGAAGAAGGCGGTGTGATCGCCCTGGTCGGCCCCACCGGCGCCGGCAAGACCACCACCATCGCCAAGCTGGCCTCGCGCTTCGCCGAAAGCCACGCCGCCCGCGATGTGGCCCTGGTCACCACCGACACCCTGCGCGTGGGCGCCCGTGAACAGCTGTACGGCTACGGCCGCCAGCTCGGCATCGCGGTGCACGAAGCCAACAGCGGCACCGACCTGGACCAGCTGCTGGAACGCCTGAAGGACTACAAGCTGGTGCTGATCGACACCGCCGGCCTGGGCCCGCGCGACCGCGCGCTGGCCGCCCAGCTGCAGTGGCTGCGCGCCGCCCGCCAGGTCCGCACCCTGCTGGTGCTGCCGGCCAACACCAGCTTCGGCGACATGGACGAGGTGGTCCGCCGCTTCGGCGCGGCCAACCTGCAGGGCCTGGTGCTGAGCAAGCTGGACGAGACCGGCCGCTTCGGCAACGCCCTGTCAGTGGCCGTGGACCACCAGCTGCCGATCACCTGGGTGACCGATGGCCAGGACGTGCCGGACGACCTGCACCGTGCATCTGCAGCCAATCTTGTACTTCGCCTTGAAGATTTGCGCCGAGCGGCCGATATGCCCTGCAACCCGGAGTTGAACCATGCCGTCGCGTGAGTACGCCAAGCTGACCACCACCTTCCCGCTGACGGCCACCCGCAGCGAGCCGCTGGGCCCTGTGCGCACCATTGCGGTGACCGGCGGCAAGGGCGGCGTGGGCAAGACCAACGTGTCGGCCAACCTGGCCGTGGCGCTGGCGGGCATGGGCAAGCGCACCCTGTTGCTGGACGCCGACCTGGGCCTGGCCAACATCGACGTGATCCTGGGCCTGAACCCAACCTTCACCCTGGCCGATCTGGTGGCCGGCCGCTGCTCGCTGGACGATGTCATCATCGAAGGCCCCAACGGCGTGCTGGTGGTCCCGGCCGCGTCGGGCCGCCGGCACATGGCCGAACTGGCCCCGGCCGAGCACGTGGGCCTGGTCAACGTGTTCTCCGAACTGGAACGGGACCTGGACATCATGGTGGTGGACACCGCCGCCGGCATCAACGACGGCGTGCTGACCTTCTGCCAGGCCGCGCAGGACACCGTGGTGGTGGTCTGCGATGAGCCGGCCTCGATCACCGACGCCTACGCACTGATCAAGGTGCTGTCGCGCGAACGTGGGGTGGACCGCATCCAGGTGGTGGCCAACATGGTGCGCGACCCCAACGAAGGCCGCGTGCTGTATGAAAAGCTCACCCGCGTCTGCGAGAAGTTCCTGGCCGATGTCTCGCTGAACTACCTGGGCTGCGTGCCGCAGGATGACTGGCTGCGCCTGTCGGTGCAGCGCCAGCAGCCGGTGGTGAAGGCCTACCCGTCCAGCCCGGCTGCGCTGGCGATCACCGAGATCGCCCGCCGCACCGCGCGCTGGCAGGCCCCGACCGAGCCGCGCGGTGGCGTTGAATTCTTCCTGGAACGCATCCTGAAGCAGCGCGGGGTGACCGCATGAAAGGCGCAGCCCAGTACAAAGAGGTGCAGCGCGCCTCGGCCACCGATGTGATCGTGCAGCACTCGGACCTGGTGCGGCGCATCGCCCATCACTTGGCCGCGCGCCTGCCGGCCAGCGTGGAAGTGGACGACCTGATCCAGGCCGGCATGATGGGCCTGATCGAAGCCTCGCGCAGCTACGACGCCGACCAGGGCGCTTCGTTTGAAACCTATGCCTCGATCCGCATCCGCGGCTCGATGATCGACGAGATCCGCCGTGGCGACTGGGTGCCGCGCTCGGTACACCGCCGCGCCCGCGATGCCGCCGCCACCATCCGCCGTCTGGAACAGAGCAGCGGCCGCGCCGCCAGCGCCACCGAAGTGGCCGCGGCCATGGAAATGCCACTGCCCGACTACCTGCGCCTGATGGAAGACGCCTCGCGCGGCCAGGTGCTGAGCCTGGAATCGCGCATCGAAGACCAGGGCGAGCTGGACACCATCGCCCAGGGCGGGCCCACCCCGCAGCAGGTGCTGGAGCGCGGCGAATTCGGGCGCGAGCTGGGCAAGGCCATCGGCCACCTGCCCGAACGCGAACAGCTGGTGCTCTCGCTCTACTACGAGCAGGAACTGAACCTGAAAGAGATCGGCGCGGTGCTCGGCGTGAGCGAATCGCGGGTCTGCCAGATCCATGGCCAGGCAGTGCTGCGCCTGCGTGGCCGACTGAAAGTCTTCGAGGCGGCCGACGCCGGCCTCGAGAATTGAACAACAAAGGAACTCTGCTTTGAACAAGAACATGCGCATCCTGATCGTTGACGACTTTTCGACCATGCGTCGCATCGTCAAGAACCTGCTGGGCGATCTGGGCTTCACCAATACCGCCGAAGCCGAGGACGGGCATGCTGCGTTGTCACTGCTGCAGAGCCAGCCCTTCGATTTCGTGGTGACCGACTGGAACATGCCGGTCATGACCGGCATCGAACTGCTCAAGGCCATCCGCGCCGACGCCAAGCTGAAGACCCTGCCGGTGCTGATGGTCACCGCCGAAGCCAAGCGCGAGCAGATCATCGAAGCGGCACAGAACGGGGTGAACGGCTACATCATCAAGCCGTTCACTGCGCAGACGCTGGAAGAGAAGCTGGGCAAGATCTTCGAACGCCTGGCGGCCAGCGCCTGATGGATACCACGGTCGACAAGAGCGCCCTGGCCCTGCGCCTGCAGGAAGCACTGGATGCACTGGAAGCAGGCGATGAGAGCGCCTGGCGGCAGCGCATCGACAGCCTGGTAGCCGCACGCACCCAGCCGATGATGAGCGGCCTTTCGCGGCTGGCCCGTGAACTGGGCCAGGCCCTGGGCGAGCTGCCGACCGTGCCCGACGAAGCCGGCGAGCTGGATGACGCCTGCGCGCGCCTGGACCACGTGGTGGCCATGACCGAACAGGCCACCCACCGCACCCTGGACCTGGCCGAAGAATGCCGCGCCCTGACCGAACAGCTGCGCGCCGATGGCCTGCAGCCCGGCCAGGACGTGCAGCTGGAGCGCATCCGCCACAACCTGACCGAGATCGCCCTGACCCAGAGCTACCAGGACCTGACCGGGCAGATCATCCGTCGCGTGGTCGGCATCGTCCGCCGCGTGCACGAAGGCTTCGGCGCGCTCGGCCTGCCGCCGGAACAGCATCGCACCGACCCGGAACTGGCCGGGCCGGCACTGAAGGGACTGGACCGCCACGCGGTCTCGCAGAACGACGCCGACGACCTGTTGTCGGACCTGGGGCTGTAAGCATGAGCGCGGTTGCCGACGACATCACTGCCGATTTCATCATCGAAGCACAGGAGATCCTCGATCGCCTGGGCGAACAGCTGGTGTCGCTGGAACAGGCACCGCAGGACAGCGAACAGCTCAATGCCGTGTTCCGCGGCTACCACACGCTGAAGGGCGGCGCCGGCTTCCTCGGCATCACCGCCATGGTCGAGCTGTGCCACGCCGCCGAAGAAGCACTGGGTTCAGCCCGTGCCGGCCAGGCCGTGCTGCAGTCGCACCATTTCGACGCGGCGCAGCAGTCGCTGGATTACCTGCAGTCCATGCTCGACGCCGTTTCATCCGGCACCGAACCAGGCTACGCCCCGCCGGAACTGATCGCCCAGTTCGACGTGCATGGCGGCGCCGCACCCGCGGCCAGTGCCAGCACGGCGGCGGCACCGGCTGCCGGCGGCAGCGACCTGATCACCGACGACGAGTTCGAAGCGCTGCTGGACCAGTTGCACGGCGGCGGCGCGCCCACCGCTGTGGCCCCGGCGAAGAAGGCCGACGATGGCCTGATCAGCGAAGACGAATTCGAAGCGTTGCTGGACCAGCTGCATGGCGGCGCCGCACCCGGCAGCAAGCCGGTGGCTGCAGCGCCCGCCCCGGCACCGCGCCCGACGGCGGCACCCGCCGCTGCGCCGGCCAAGCCCGCCGCTGCCAAGCCGCTGGCCGAAGCCGAGCACACCGTGCGCGTGGACACCAAGCGCCTGGACGCCATCGTCAACCTGATCGGCGAGCTGGTGCTGTCACGAAACCGCCTGAAGACCCTGCGCACCCGCCTGCGCGATGAAGAGCTGGACCGTGCGGTGTCCACCCTGGATATCGCCACCGCGCGCCTGCAGTCGGCGGTCATGCGCACCCGCATGCAGCCGGTCGGCAAGGTGTTCTCGCGCTTCCCCAAGGTGGCCCGCGATGTGGCCCGTTCGCTGAAGAAGGAAGTCGATCTGGAACTGATCGGCGCCGAAACCGAACTGGACCGCAATCTGGTGGAAGCGCTGGCCGATCCGCTGGTGCACCTGGTGCGCAACGCCATCGACCATGGCGTGGAAATGCCGGACCTGCGCGAAGCACAGGGCAAGCCGCGCATGGGCCATGTTCGCCTGTCGGCACAGCAGGAAGGCGACTACGTCAGCATTGAAGTGCAGGACGACGGCGCCGGAATCGACCCGGAAAAGCTGCGCGCCAAGGCACGCGAGAAGGGCCTGATCGATCCGGAAGCCGCCGCCCGCCTGAGCAGCGAGGAATGCCTGCACCTGGTGTTCCTGCCTGGGTTCTCCACCAAGCAGCAGGTCACCGACATTTCCGGCCGCGGCGTGGGCATGGACGTGGTGCAGTCGCGCATCCGCGAACTGAGCGGACAGATCCAGATCCAGTCCGAACTGGGTCGCGGCAGCCGCTTCCTGATCCGCGTGCCGCTCACCCTGGCCATCCTGCCGACCCTGCTGGTGCAGGCCGGCGAAGATGTCTACGCCCTGCCGCTGGCCCGCGTGATGGAGGTGCTGCACGCACCGCGCACCTCGCTGGGCTGGTTCGATGGCCGCGCCGTGCTCGACCGTCGTTCGCACACCCTGCCGCTGATCGATCTGCGGCAGTGGCTGGATGTCACCCCGGCTGCCTCCAGCCTGCTGACCATCGTGGTGCTGCAGGCCGGCGAAGCCCGCTTCGGGCTGGTGGTGGACCAGGTGCGCGGCCGCGAAGAAGTGGTGATCAAGCCGCTGCCGAAGGCGCTGCGCGGCCTGCGTGGCTATGCCGGGGCAACGCTGATCGGCGATGGCCGCATGGCCCTGATCCTGGACGTGGACGGGCTGAGATGAATCCGGCCGGCCCCAGCCCGGCACCCCGAAAACTGTGACTACCGTCTGTACACGCGCCACCGGTGTCTCAAGTCCCATTCACACACGCCGATACCGGACCCATGGATAGACTCAGCCTCATTGGACTTTTCCTTGCCCTGGCCTCACTGGTCGGCGGCAGCATCCTGAAGGGCGCCGGCCTGGCCTCGCTGTGGTCGCCGGCCGCCTTCGTGATCGTGATCGTCGGTACCGTGGCGGCCATCCTGCTGCACACCGCCCCGGCCGTGTTCAAGCACGCCTTCAAGATCGTGCGCTGGGTCGTGCGCCCGCCGCACAGCGACCGTCGCGAACTGATCCAGCAGATCGTGGAATGGAGCAACATCGCCCGCCGCCAGGGCCTGCTGGGCCTGGAATCGCAGGTGGAAGCACAGCGCGATCCGTTCCTGCGCAAGGGCCTGCAGCTGCTGGTGGACGGCGTGGAGCCCGAATCGATCCGGCACATGCTGGAAATCGAACTGGGCAGCCAGGAGCACCAGGACCAGGCCGGCGCCAAGGTGTTCGAAGCCATGGGCATCTATGCGCCCACGCTGGGCATCATCGGTGCCGTGCTGGGGCTGATCGCCGTCATGAAGAACCTGGCCGACCCCAGCAAACTGGGCCACGGCATCGCCGCCGCGTTCACCGCCACCATCTACGGCATCGCTTCGGCCAACCTGCTGTTCCTGCCCATCGCAGCCAAGCTGAAGGGCGTGATCGCCCACAACTCGCGCGACCGCGAAATGGTGATCGAAGGCCTGATCTCGATTGCCCAGGGCGAGAACCCGCGCAACATCGAAACCAACCTTTCCGGCTTCCTGCACTGACATGGCCCGCCGCAAGCACCACGAAGAGCACGCCAACCATGAAGCATGGGCGATCCCCTATGCCGATCTGATGACGTTGCTGCTGGCGTTCTTCGTCGTGATGTACGCCATTTCCTCGGTGAACGAGGGCAAGTACCGCATCATGGCCGATGCGCTTACCGATGCGTTCGGCGGCGCCCCGCGCACCATCAATCCGGTGCAGGTGGGCAACAAGCAGGTGCAGGGCGGCGGCTGGGACAGCCCCTCGGTCATCAAGTCCGGCACCAAGATCGGCCCGTCCGCGCCGGCGCCTTCGCACGACCCCACCCTGCTGCCGTCGATGGCCTCGCAGATGCGCATGCCGGTGTCGGTGCACAACCAGGAACAGATCGCCCGTGCCGAGCGCCAACTCAACAGCATCGCCGACCGCCTGACCGCCGCACTGTCGCCGCTGATCGACCGCGGCATGATCAGCGTGCGCCGTACCGAACTGTGGATCGAGGTCGAGATCAACAGTGACATCCTGTTCCCCACCGGTTCGGCGGCACTGGACGTGCATGCGCGGCAGACCCTGGCCAGCCTGGCCGAGGTGCTGCGCGATGTGCCGAACAGCGTGCGCGTGGAAGGCCACACCGACAATATTCCGATTGCCACCGCCACCTTCCCGTCGAACTGGGAACTGTCGGCCGGTCGCGCCGCCAGCGTGGTCCATCTGTTCGCCGACCAGGGTGTGCAGCCTTCGCGCCTGGCCATGGTCGGCTACGGCCAGTTCCGCCCGCGCGATGCCAACGACAGCGCCCAGGGCCGCAACCGCAACCGCCGGGTGATGGTCATCATCCTGGCTGACACCAGCCACGCGGTGGACCCGCTGGGTGAGCGCCTGAACGCCGCCACTGGCCAGACCGATGCCGCCGCACCTGCGGCCAGCACCGCCGCTGCCGCAACCGCGCGTACAGCGCCCCCTTCCCCCCTTGCACCGGTGCAGTTGCCGCCGGTGTCGGCAGGCAGCCATGTCGGCGCCGCCGTTCCCCCTGCAATGAAGGAGTAATCCGATGCGCATCTGGGCAGTCGCCAACCAGAAGGGCGGTGTCGGCAAGACCACCACCACCCTCGCCCTCGGTCGCGGCCTGGCCGCACTCGGCCACCGGGTCCTGCTGATCGATCTGGATCCGCACGCCTCGCTCACCCGCGCCTTCGGCGTGCCGGTCGAGCCGGCGCCTGCCGGGGTACTGGAACTGTTCGGCGCACCGCCGGCCGATCTGGCAACGCTCAGCCACCCCAGCCCGATCACCGGCCTGGACTACGTCTGCGCGCAGGCCTCGCTGGCCACGCTGGAACGCCGCAGCGCCAACCAGCCCGGCCTGGGCCTGGCCCTGCAGAACGCGCTGGCCCGCCACCAGGGCCAGCACGATTATATTCTGCTGGACTGCGCGCCCACCCTGGGCCTGCTGATGATCAACGCACTGGCAGCGGCCGATCGCCTGATCATTCCCACCCAGGCCGAACCGCTGGCGCTGCACGGCCTGGACGGCATGGTGCGCACCGGTGAAATGGTCGAGCGCTCGCGCCGCCGCCCGCTGCCGATCTCGATCCTGCCGACCCTGTTCGACCGCCGCACCCGCGCCGGCAACGAATCGCTGCGCAGCATGCAGGACCGTCACGTCGGCCGCGTGTGGGAAGACGCCATCCCGCTGGACACCCGCATCAGCAACGCCGCCGGGCTGACCCTGCCCAGCGTGGGCGAGGACTACCCGGGCCGCGGCCTGGCCGCGTACCGCCGCGCCCTGAACTGGATCCTGGGCGAAGACGAGCGCGCACTGGAGCAGGCGGCATGAGCACCACCGGCGTACTGGACGACTATCTGGACGAACTGCTGGGCGAAGCCATCGTGGCGCCGCCGCCGGTTGCCGTCGCCGTGGCCGTGGCCGCCGAACGCGAGCCCACCTGGGACGATCTGCCGGCCGAAGTGATCTACGAAACCGAAGACACCGACGGTAGCGCCAGGCCATGCCCGGCGAGCGCAGCGGTGCCCGAGCCCGCCGTCGCCGCACCCGAACGCGAACCGACCTGGGACGACCTGCCGGCCGAAGTCGTCTACGAAACCGAAGACGTTCCCGCTGTCACCCAGACCGACAGCGCAGCGCTGGAGGCCGCCTTCGACGCCGTGGCCGTCGCCGCGCCCGAACGCGAGCCGACCTGGGACGATCTGCCGGCCGAAGTGATCTACGAAACCGAAGACACCGTCGGTAGCGCCGGGCCACGCGCGGCGAGCGCAGCGGCGCCCGAACCCGCCGCGGCGCCGGCCGGCCCCGAGCCCACCTGGGACGACCTGCCGGACGAAGTGATCTACGAAACCGACAGCGCCGACAGCCACGCCCTGGCCCACATCGACAGCCCTGCCCTGCAGGCCGCGTTCGAAGCTGCGGCAGAAGGTGAATCGGTGGCCGTGCCTGCCCCCGCCACGGTGGCGCCGGCTCTTCCGTCCGCCGCGGCCGTCGCAGCGGCCCCGGTCGCCCGCGCCGCTGTGGCCCCGCCGCCGCGCGTGGCAGTGAATGCCCCGGCAGGCGCGCGCCCGTCCAGCTGGCAGGAACTGCAATCGCAAGCCCACCAGCCGGCCAGCAGCCCGCACCCACAGGCCCGCCGCGCCGGCGAACGTACCTCGCGCTGGCTGCGCCTGCGTTGCGGCGTGCAAGCCTACGCGCTGGAACTGCTGAAGGTGCAGGAAGTGGTGCTTCCCGTGCCCCTGCTGCCCCTGCGCGGCACCGCCGCCGCCATGCTGGGCATCATGAACCTGCGCGGCCAGGTGGTGCCGGTGATGGACCTGGGCCTGCACCTGGGCACCACCACTGCCGAAGACGACGCGCAAACGCGCATCGTGGTGCTGGAAGAAAACGGCGAGATCCTGGGCCTGCGGGTGTCGGCCGTGGAAGACGTGGCCAACCTCACCGATTCACAGATTGAACCGCCGGACACCGCGCGTATCTGCCAGATCTCCAACGACCTGTTCCGCGGCGTAGCCCGTATTGGCCAACGGCCGATGATCCTGCTGGACGCGACCCGTCTGTTGGGGTGAAGCCCATCCACGCATGGCGTGGATCTACCGAACATCATCCGCGCGTGGCGTGGATCTACACGCCGGCAGTGCCCGGGGCGATCAACGCAACGATCGCCCCGGTAGATCCACGCCATGCGTGGATACCCCTCCCCCCGAAACAATCCTAAAGAACCCCGCCGGTGTGCCGTTATGGATCTCGGAACCGTTTGTCCGGAGCAATCATGAGCACTGTCGAACTGGGTGATGATCTCGGCATCGAGAGCAGCACCGAGCTCAAGAACCGCCTTTCGCCCCTGGTGGCGGAAGCAGGCGAGCTGACCCTGGACGCAAGCCAGGTCGGCCGCATCCACACCGCCAGCGTGCAGGTGCTGTGCGCCTTCGTGCAGGCCCGCCGCGAGGCCGGGCTGGACACCGGCTTCCACGGTTGCACCGCAACCTTCCGTGACGCCGCCCGCCTGTTGGGCGTCACCCAGGCCTTGGGCCTGGACGTACCCCATGACAACCTGAAATCTGTGGAGAACGCTGCATGAGCGCACGTATCTTGGTGGTGGACGATTCGGCGTCGATGCGCCAGATGGTTTCCTTCGCCCTCACCTCGGCCGGTTTTTCCGTCGAAGAAGCCGAAGACGGCGCCGTGGCCCTGGGCCGCGCCAAGGGCCAGCGCTTCAATGCGGTGGTCACCGACGTCAACATGCCGAACATGGATGGCATCAGCCTGATCCGTGAGCTGCGCCAGCTGCCGGACTACAAGTTCACCCCGATGCTGATGCTGACCACCGAATCGGCTGCGGACAAGAAGTCCGAAGGCAAGGCCGCCGGCGCTACCGGCTGGCTGGTCAAGCCGTTCAACCCCGAACAGCTGGTCGCCACCGTACAGAAGGTGCTGGGCTGATCGCCCGGCACTACTGAACCGCCCCTTCCCCACGTTTCCGGATTACCGCTGCCATGAGCATGGACCTGCAACGCTTCCACGCCACCTTCTTCGAGGAGAGCCGCGAAGGCCTCGACGCCATGGAGGCCGGGCTGCTTGCCCTGGAATCGGGGCAGCAGGATCCGGAAATCATCAATTCGGTGTTCCGTGCCGCCCATTCCATCAAGGGCGGCGCCGGCACCTTCGGCTTTGACACCATTGCCGGCCTGACCCACGTGCTGGAAACGCTGCTCGACGAGCTGCGTGCCGGCAAGCGGGCCCTGGAAGCCACCGCCGTGGACGCCATGCTGTCCTCGGTGGACGTGCTGCGCGCATTGCTGCGTGAAGCCGAACATGGCCAGGCCGCCGACCCGGCGTCGGTGGCCGCAGTGAAGGCACGCCTGGAAGCGGTGCTGTCCGGGCAGGCCGCGGCCAGCGCCCCGGCGGCAGCGACTACACCGGTCGATGACACCCCCGAGGCCTGGCAGATCGGCTTTACCCCGGCGCCGTCGCTGTTCATGAGCGGCAACGATCCGCTGCGCATCATCCGCGAGCTGGAACACCTGGGCGCGCTGCAGGTGGCCGCACGCATGGATCGCCTGCCGGGCTTTGCCCAGCTGGATCCGCTGGAAGCCCACCTGGCGTGGGACCTGGGCCTGGTCGGCAAGGTGCCGCGCAGCAAGATCGAAGACACCTTCGCCTGGGTACTGGACGACTGCGAACTGGATATCCGACCGGCCGCGCCGCCCAGCCTGGCCACCCAGGCACCGCCGGCACCCGCCGCCACGGCGGCCGCTTCACCTGCACCTGCAGCCCCACCTGCTGCTGCCGCTGCAGCCACGCCGGCCGCTGCCGAAGCGGAAACCTCGATCCGCGTCAGCGTGGACAAGGTCGATGCCCTCATCAACCTGGTGGGCGAACTGGTCATCACCCAGGCCATGCTCAAGCAGGTGTCGCATGCGATTGATCCGGTGCATGCCGAGCGTCTTTTCGCCGGCCTGGACCAGCTTGAGCGCAATACCCGCGACCTGCAGGAAGCGGTGATCGGCGTGCGCATGCTGCCGGTGGACGCGGTGTTCCGCCGCTTCCCGCGCCTGGTGCGCGATCTGTCCAGCCGCCTGGGCAAGCAGGTGCGCCTGCGCACCATCGGCGAAGGTACCGAGCTGGACAAGGGCCTGATCGAAAAGATCGCCGACCCACTGGTCCACCTGGTGCGCAACTCCATCGACCACGGCCTGGAAATGCCCGACGTGCGTCGCGGCGCCGGCAAGGACGAGACCGGCACCATCACCCTGGCCGCTTCGCACCAGGGTGGCCACATCGTCATCGAAGTCAGCGACGACGGCCGCGGCCTGAATCGCGACAAGATCCTGGCCAAGGCCCACGAGCGCGGCCTGAGCGTGCCGGACAACCCCACCGATTCGCAGGTCTGGGATCTCATCTTCCAGCCCGGTTTCTCCACCGCCGATGCAGTGACCGACCTGTCCGGCCGCGGCGTGGGCATGGACGTGGTCCGCCGCAACATCCAGGCGCTGGGTGGCGAAGTGCAGATCGAAAGCAGCCTGGGCAGCGGCACCCGCACGTTGATCCGCCTGCCGTTGACCCTGGCGATCCTGGACGGCATGACCGTGGCGGTGGCCGGCGAAACGTTGATCCTGCCGCTGGCCTACGTGCTGGAAGCGCTGCAGCCGCAGCCCGAAGACATCCGCAGCATGGCCGGCGAAGGCCGCGTGCTGCGCGTGCGCGGCGAATACCTGCCCATCCTGTCGCTCACCGAGTACTACGGCTACGGCAACCGCCGCGCCAACAGCGAATCGCTGGTGGTGGTGGTGGAAGGCGATGGCCAGAAGATCGCGCTGGAAGTGGACGAACTGGTCGGCCAGCAGCAGGTGGTGGTCAAGAACATCGAGAACAACTACCGCCGCATCGGCGGCGTATCGGGCGCCACCATCCTCGGCGATGGCCGGGTGGCTCTGATCGTGGACATCGGTGGCCTGGTGCGCTCGCTGCGCATGCCGCAGGCCGCCTGACCGCCCCCACATCGCCGTGCGTCACCCAACCGCCGCCCACCTGGGCGGCGGTTCTGTTTACGGGGTCAGATCCCCGGGGTCAGATCCCTTTTCGCAGAAAAGGGCTCTGACCCCGGAACCGTGACACCGGTCGCCCCAGTAGTTTCCCCCGCAACCATCCAAACACCCCAAGGCCCCTGCCCCACAGGGCCTGCACGCGCTCGCCCCTACGCCAGCGAATGTGACATCCGTCCATAAAGTCCGCGTGCGCAGCGCCGCTATCTCGCTTTGACGGCTTTCACCGAACCCCCACCGGCACGACCGTTCCCTCCTGCAACCACCCCCTACGCCGCCGCACCCGCGCCGGCACCTGCCCATCCGGAGCACCCTGCATGAAGTGGTTCCACGATCTGCCCATCGCCCGCAAGCTGGCGGTGGGGTTCACCCTGACCACCCTGATGACCGTCATCCTGGGCGTGTTCGCCCTGATGCGCCTGTCCGAGGCCAACGCGCAACTGCGCGCCATGGCCACCAACGATATTCCCTCGGTGCAGTACCTGGGTGAAACACGCTCACTGCTGGGCGAGTTCCGCACTTATGAGATGGCCCTGCTGACCATGCTCGACCAGCCGGACAAGGTAGCTGACTACAACAAGCGCATGGATGACACCGCCAGGACCGTACATGAGCAGCTCGATGCCTATGCGGTCATCCCGGCAGGCGACAAGGAGCGCGCTCTGTTTGCGCCAGTGAAGGCCAACGTGGATGCGTACTTCGTTGCCAATGGCAAGTTGCGTGCAGCCGTCGCTGCGGGCGACAGCGCGCTGGCGCAGCAGATCTCCGATGAACAGTCCAGACCCGCGCGCCGCAAGGCCTTTGACGACCTCAAGGCATTGAGCGCCTTCCTCGGCACGCAGATGCAGGGCAAGATCGATGCCGCCAACGCCACCCATCGCAACAGCATCATCGCCATCATCAGCTGCATTGTGCTGCTGTCGCTGGTCGCTGCGGCGCTGGCCGTGGTGATCTCGCGCGCCGTCACCGGTCCGCTGGGCAAGGCCGTGCACGCGATCCAGGCAGTTTCGCGCGGCGATCTGAGCGTGACCACCCAGGCCACCAGCAATGACGAGGCCGGCCGCATGCTGGCCGCCACCAGCGAGATGACGGCCATGCTGCGGCGCTTCTCGGAACAGACCCAGCTGATGGCACAGATGCACGCCGGCCCGGATATCAGTCATCGCATTCCGGAAGATTTCCCCGGCGTGTACGGCCAGCTGGCCGGCGGCATCAACACCGTCATCTTCGAACACCTGGATGCCATCCGCGATGCCATCGACGTGCTGAACCAGTACGCCGCCGGCAACCTGACCGAAGATGCGCGCCGCCTGCCGGGCACCCGCGCCTTCCTGCACGAAGCCATGGACGCGGCCAAGTCCAGCCTGCTGGCCATCAACACGCAGATCCAGCAGTTGGCCAGCGCTGCCGCCGCGGGCGATTTCAGCCAGCGCGGCGACGCCGATCGCTTCGCGCATGACTTCCGCGCCATGATCGACAACCTGAACACCATGATGCAGGTGGCCGACGGCAACCTGGGCCAGTTGTCCACCCTGCTGCAGGCCATCGCCGAAGGCGACCTGACCGCACGCATGGACGGCCAGTTCAACGGCGTGTTCGCCCGCATGCGTGACGATGCCAACACCACCGTCGCCCAGCTGACCCAGATCGTCGGCCAGATCCAGGCCAGCACCTCCAGCATCACCCTGGCCGCCGGCGAAATCGCCTCGGGCAACAGCGACCTGTCGCGCCGTACCGAACAGCAGGCCGCCAACCTGGAAGAAACCGCCGCCTCGATGGAGGAACTGACCTCCACCGTGCGCCAGAACGCCGAGCACGCCCGGCAGGCCAACCAGCTGGCCATCGGCGCGCACGGCGTCGCCTCGCAGGGCGGTGAAGTGGTCGGCCAGGTGGTCACCACCATGTCGGCCATCGAAGCCTCGTCTAAGAAGATCGCCGAGATCATCAGCGTGATCGATGGCATCGCCTTCCAGACCAACATCCTGGCGCTGAACGCTGCGGTGGAAGCGGCACGTGCCGGCGAACAGGGCCGTGGTTTCGCCGTGGTCGCCAGCGAAGTGCGCACCCTGGCCCAGCGCTCGGCTGCCGCCGCCAAGGAGATCAAGGGCCTGATCGACGATTCGGTCGGCAAGGTCAACGAAGGCTCGGCGCTGGTGCACCAGGCGGGTGCGACCATGGGCGAGATCGTCGCCTCGGTGCAGCGCGTGACCGACATCATGGCCGAGATTTCCGCGGCCTCGCAGGAACAGAGCGCCGGCATCGAGCAGGTCAACCAGACTGTGGTGCAGATGGACGAAACCACCCAGCAGAACGCCGCGCTGGTGGAAGAAGCCACCGCTGCCGCCCGCGCCATGGAAGACCAGGCCGCGCAGCTGGGCGAAGCGGTGGCGCGCTTCCGCCTGGCCACGCCGGGCCTGTCCAGCGCACCGGTCCGTGTCGCGGCGCCGGCGGTGTCTGCGCCGCGCAAGGCGGTCAGCGCACCGGTCGTGGCCGCGCCGCGTGCGCGCAAGGCGGCACCGCAGCCGGCCCTGGCCGGTGAGGGTGATTGGCAGGAGTTCTGAGGGCTGGCGCCGGGGTTTGCCCGGCGCCGGTGTTGCAGAGCCGAGCCATGCTCGGCCTCCCCGTGGAAAAGGCGCCGGGCAATCCCCGGCGCCGCGATGCGATCACCCTTCAGCTTCACGCCACACCGGCCGCTAACGAACTACGGCCCAACGCGTGCACGCCCATGTCCGCCCGCCCCACCGCCCCTGCGAAACCGGTTCGAGACTGGCGCCCGCTGGCCGGGGTGCTGCTGCTTTCGCTGTGGCTGGGCTGGACCCTGCCCCTGCTGTGGACGCAATCGCGCGCCGCGGCCCCTGAACCCGCCCGCTGGCGTGCCACCGATCTGCTGGCGCAGCTGCCGCATGATCTGGTGACCGCCAGCGCCCAGCACCCCCTGTTGTTGCGCCTGCCCGACCGCTGCCCCTGCGATGGGCACGATGTACTGCCCAGCGGCAGCGCGGTGCAGACCAGCGCCCTGGCCCTGCCGTTCGATTGGCTGGTCCTGCACCAGCAGCAACTTGTCTATGCCGGCCCCGCCCGGCTCGACCCTGGCTGCGGCGGCGTCGGCCCTGCGGCCGCGCGCCTGGTCAACCATCTGCTGGCACAGCCGCAGGCAGCCGTGATCCTCGCCACCCCATGCCCATGCCTCAAGGAGTAGTGCATGCACGCATCCCCTGCCCCCCAGGCAACGCCCGTCCACGCCGGATCGCTGCCCTTCCTGCGCGCACTGTCCACCACCGCCGACCGCCTGTTCCTGGTCGTCACCGCCGGCCTGGTGCTGGCCTCGCTGGTGCTGGCCGTACGCAGTGGTGCCTGGGCGCCATGGCTGGGGGTCGCGCTGCCGGCACTGCTGGTCACCACGCTGCAGGTCTACTGGCTGCCCGGCACCCGTCTCAGCCGCTGCACCGTGGCCCTGGCCTGGATGGTGCTGTCGGCCACGCTCATCCACCAGACCCACGGGCAGCTGGAAACGCACTTCACGGTGATCGTACTGATAGCGCTGCTGCTGTACTACCGCGACTGGCTGCCGATCGTGGTGGCCGCCGGCGCCATTGCCGTCCATCACGTGCTGTTCTACGCACTGCAGGTGCAAGGCCTGCCCTACCCGGTGTTTGCAGCCGGCAGCGGGCTGGGCACCCTCGCCCTGCACGCCCTGTACGTAGTGGTTGAAGCCGGCCTGCTCAGCCTGATGGCCGTGCAGATGCGCCGTCAGTTGCTGCTGCTGGGCCACGACCCGCAGCAGCTGGCACAGCTGGCGCGCGGCCTGGCCGAAGACCAGCCGGTGCCCGAGCACCTGCAGAACGCCCGTTTCCCGCCGGATTCGCTGGCGGCGGCACTGGTGCAGACCGGTGACCGCCTGCTGCAGCGGCGCGCCAGCGAGCAGCAGACCACGCGCGAATCGCTGCGCATCCGCACCGCGCTGGACGACGTCACCACCCACGTGATGATCGCCGACCGCGACCGCAACATCGTGTTCGTGAACCGCCCGCTGCAGCACATGCTGGCCGCGGCCGAAGCGGACCTGCGCCGCGACCTGCCGCAGTTCAATGCCGCCGACCTGATTGGCCGGAGCATCGACATCTTCCATCGCAATCCTGCCCACCAGGCCCGGCTGCTGGACACGCTGACCGGCACCTGGCGCGCGCAGATCCGCGTCGGCGGCCGCAGCATGCGCCTGATCATCAATCCGATCATCGGCGACGACGGCCAGCGCCAGGGCTTCGTGGTGGAATGGGCCGACCGCACCAGCGAACTGCAGGTGGAAGAAGAGCTGGGGCGTATCGTTGAAGCGGCCGCCCAGGGCGACTTCAGCCAGCGCGTGGGCACTGCGGACAAGGACGGCTTCTTCCTGCAGCTGGCGCAGCGCCTGAACAGCCTGCTGGACGCCAACGCGCACAGCATCGAGCAGATCTCGCAGCTGCTGGCGGCGCTGTCGCGCGGCGATCTGACCGCGCACATGCAGGGCGATTTCCACGGTGTGTACGCCCGCATCCGCGATGATGCCAACACCACCATCGCCCAGCTCACCGCCATCGTCGGCAGCATCCAGACCGCCTCGGGCAGCCTGACCGGTGCCGCCGCCGACCTGGCCCGCGGCAACGGCCACCTGGCCGACCGCACCGAACAGCAGGCGGCCAGCCTGGAAGAGACCGCCGCCACGATGGAGGAGCTGACTGCCACCGTGCGCCAGAATGCCGAGCACGCACGCCAGGCCAACCAGCTGGCCAGCGGCGCCGCCGCCGTCGCCCACCAGGGCGGCGACGTGGTGGGCCAGGTGATCAGCACCATGGGCGCGATCCAGGCCGCATCACGAAAGATCGGCGACATCATCTCGGTCATCGATGGCATCGCCTTCCAGACCAACATCCTCGCCCTGAATGCCGCCGTGGAAGCGGCGCGTGCCGGCGAACAGGGCCGTGGCTTTGCGGTGGTGGCCAGCGAGGTGCGTACCCTGGCCCAGCGCTCGGCAGCGGCGGCCAAGGAGATCAAGGGCCTGATCGACGATTCGGTCGGCAAGGTCGACGAAGGCTCCACCCTGGTGCGGCGCGCCGGCGACACCATGGGCGAGATCGTCGCCTCGGTGCAGCGGGTGACCGACATCATGGGCGAGATCTCGGCCGCCTCGCAGGAACAGAGCGCCGGCATCGAACAGGTCAACCAGAGCATCGCGCAGATGGATGCCAACACCCGCCAGAACGCCACGCTGGTGGAAGCCTCGTCGCATGCCACCCAGGGCATGGGTGAGCAGGCCACGGTGCTGGCGCAGGCGGTGGCACGCTTCCATCTGGACAGCGGCCGCCACCTGCGCAGCGTCGAGCGTGGGCCACGGCCGGTGTCCCGACTGCCCGGCTGAGCGGTGCATGGGGCTTGTCGGGCTACATATTTCCGGCGCGCGGCCGATACCCCCAGTAAGCCGCGCGCCAACACGCGCTGGCGCCCGCCCCAGACCCAAGATTCCATGTCCGACGGCCACGACATTGCATTGAGTGACACCCACGCGGCCGACGCCGCCGACGAGCGGTTCCTGGTTCGCAACCCCCGCCAGCTGCGCCAGTTGCTGCGCTCGCTGATCGACCAGCGCTCCCTGATCAACGCCCATATCGACGGGCGCGATCGTTCCTTCCCCACCGCCCTGCTCGACCTCGACGAGGACGAGGACACCCTGCTGCTGGACGGCAGTCCGCAGGAGGCGTCCAACCGCGCCGCCGAACAGGCCGACCACCTGCTGTGCTTCGCCCAGCTGGAACGGGTGCTGGTGCGGTTCCGGCTGCAGGCCCTGGAGCGCGTGGACAACGATGGCCACGTCGCCTTCCGCGCCCACCTGCCCGACGAGCTGGTACACCTGCAGCGCCGCGAGCTGTACCGTCTGGAGACCCCCATCACCGACTCGCCGCAGCTGAGCCTGGCCGCCGGTGAAGCTGGTGCCGACGCGCTGTCGATGCGCGTGGTGGATATCAGCGGCGGCGGCCTGGCCATCACCGTGCCCAGCGACTGTGCGCTGTTCACCCTGCAGAAACGCTACGCCGCCACCCTGTCCATGCCCGACGGCCCGGACCTGCCGATCAGCCTGGTGGTCTGCAACATGCTGCCGCAGCGCCAGCCCAACGGCATCGAATTGAAGCGGATCGGCATGCGCTTCGACGACCTGCCGCGCGGCGGCGACAGCGCCATCCAGCGCTACATCTTCCGCATCGACCGGCAGCGCAAAGCGCGCCAGAACGGCGAGCTGTAGCGCCGCAGGGGTGCGGTAGCGCCGGGCCATGCCCGGCGGATCACCCATGCACCGCCGGGCATGGCCCGGCGCTACCGATGCTCCCACGCCATGCGTGGATGCGCCCAACCCCACCTAAAGTCCCCCGCCGCGGGGCCGATATCGAGGCTGACACCGGGACTACCGGCCGAACCAGGACCCTCGATGAACGACAAGACCAGCTCCACCGCCAGCGCCGGTGGCGAATTCCTCAGCTTCACCCTCGGCGCCGAGCACTACGGCGTTGACATCCTCAAGGTGCAGGAAATCCGGGGCTACGACGCGGTCACCCGCGTGCCCGACGCGCCGGATTACATCAAGGGCGTGATCAACCTGCGCGGCACCATCGTGCCGGTCATCGACCTGCGCCTGAAGCTGCGTCTGGAAAACGCGCGCTACGACGCCTTCACCGTGATGATCGTGCTGAACGTGGAAGACCGCGTGGTCGGCATCGTGGTGGACAGCGTGTCCGACGTCATTCCGTTGGCCGCCGAGCAGATCCGCCCGACCCCGGAATTCGGCGCCGCCGTGGACACCCGTTTCATTTCCGGCATCGGCACCCAGGACGACCGCATGCTCATCCTGCTGGACATCGAAACCCTGCTCGACAGCGCCGACATGGGCCAGGCGGCCCTGCTGGAAGACGCTGCCGCCTGAGCAGGCGGTCGATTTTCACAATTCGATCAATGTCCCCTTCAGTTCCCCGTCAGCTTGCCGATAGGGGGACAGGAGCCGGGTGCGCAGGAGCGCATCAGCCCGGATCGACTGTCCACACCATCCCCGGAGAATCACCTCGATGAAGTCCCTGCTTGTGCTCGTTTCGGCTGCCCTGCTGGCCACCACTGCTGCTTCTGCCTTCGCCCAGTCGGCCGACATGATTCCGCCGGAAATGGCCCCGCGCCAGGTCGGCAAGGACGGCATGGTCTGCGGCAAGGTGGAAAAGGCCCGCTTCGCCGAAGGTTCCGAAGGCCAGCCGACCTTCCTGTACATGGGCGGCGCCTTCCCCCGCCACACCTTCTCGGCGCGCATCGCCGGCGAGAACCGCGGCAAGTTCAACTTCCCGCTGGAATCGCTGGAAGGCAAGACCGTCTGCGTGATCGGCAAGATCCAGCGCGACGCCTCGCGCGCTGAAATCGAAGTCAGCTCGCCGTCCAGCCTGAAGCTGGCCAACATCAAGTAATCCGCTGTCCGTCCTGCCACGCCGGCCGCCGGTCGGCGTGGTTGCTGCAAGCGGGCCCGATGCCCGCGCGCGTCTGCCTATGGAGATCGCAACGCCCATGCCGTGGATCAACAATCTGAAACTGATGCCGAAGCTGATGCTGACCTTCGGTGTCCTCCTGCTGGTGATGCTGCTCCAGGGCATCGTCGCCTATCGCGGCCTGCACTCGCTCAACAATGTCACCACCGAGCTGGCGGGCACGCGCATGGAGAGCATCCGCCTGGCCGGCGAGATGCGCGGCATGATCGGCGAAATCCGCAACTCCGAATACCAGCAGCTGGTACGCGCCAGCGCCGAAGTGAAGGCCGATGCCCATGCGCGCGTGGCCGAGCTGCGCACCAACCTGGACAAGGCGATCAAGACCTACCCCGGGCTGATCGACAACCCGCAGCAGAAGAAGCTGTTCGAAACGTTCGCCAACGACTGGAAAGACGCGCTGACCTCCTACGACAGCGTGTCTGAAATGCTCGAACTGGACCTGCCGGACGACGCCATCGATACCTTCGTCGGCGAAACCCGCACCAAGCACCGCAAGGCCACCGCCTCGCTGGAAGCGCTGATTGCCGAAGACAACCGTCTGGCCCGCGCCGCCCGCGAAGAGGCATCGAGCACTTATTCGGCCTCGGCCGTGCTGACCGTCGTCGCCCTGCTGGGTGGCGCCGCACTGGGCCTGGTCCTGGTCTGGCTGTTCGCCCGCGCCCTGGTGGGCAGCGTGCGCGGTGCAGTCTCGGTCGCCAACGACGTGGCCGGCGGCAAGCTCGACGGCCATATCGATGTCAGCCGCCAGGACGAAGTGGGCGAGCTGATGCAGGCCATGCAGCGCATGCAGCGCGACCTGCGCGAGCGCATCGAGACCGATGCCGCCGTGGCCCGCGAGAACCTGCGTATCCGTACCGCCCTGGATTACAGCTCCACCGGCGTGTACCTGACCGACCCGAACAACACCATCGTCTACAGCAACCGCGCCCTGCAGCAGACCCTGTCGCAGTACCAGGACGAGCTGCGCCGCGACCTGCCCGACTTCGATGCCCAGGCCTCGCTGATCGGCAAGCCGGTGACCGTGCTGGAACACCGCGGCGAAATGGACCACACCCTGCTGGCCAACCTGAAGCAGCACGGCGTGGCCCGTCGCCCGATGCAGTACGGCGAGGCGCAGTTCGCCCAGGTGGTGTCGACCATCCGCAACGAAGACGGCGACACCGTCGGCTACGTGGTGGAATGGCGTGACCGCACCCAGGAATCGCAGGTGGAAGCCGAAGTGGCGCGCGTGATCGCCCAGGCCGCCGCCGGCGACCTGTCCGGCCGCATCGACGCCGACGGCAAGGAAGGTTTCTTCCTGCAGCTGGCCCAGCAGATCAACGGCCTGCTGGACGCCAACGCCGGCAGCATCGAGCAGATTTCCGGCCTGCTGGCCGCGCTGTCGCAGGGTGACCTGACCGTGCGCATGCACGGCGACTACCAGGGCGTGTTTGCCCGCATGCGTGACGACGCCAACGCCACCGCCGCGCAGCTAAGCGAGATCGTCACTCGCATCAAGCAGTCCAGCCGTGCGATCAATTCGGCCGCAGGCGAGATCGCCGCCGGCAACAGCGACCTGTCGCGCCGTACCGAACAGCAGGCCGCCAACCTGGAAGAGACCGCCGCGTCGATGGAGGAACTGACCTCCACCGTGCGCCAGAACGCCGAACACGCCCGCCAGGCCAACCAGCTGGCCATCGGTGCACACGGCGTCGCCTCGCAGGGCGGCGAAGTGGTCGGCCAGGTGGTCACCACCATGTCGGCCATCGAAGCCTCGTCGAAGAAGATCGCCGAGATCATCAGCGTGATCGATGGCATCGCCTTCCAGACCAATATCCTGGCGCTGAACGCTGCGGTGGAAGCGGCACGTGCCGGCGAACAGGGCCGTGGTTTCGCCGTCGTCGCCAGCGAAGTGCGCACCCTGGCCCAGCGCTCGGCTGCCGCCGCCAAGGAGATCAAGGGCCTGATCGACGATTCGGTCGGCAAGGTCAACGACGGCTCGGCCCTGGTCCACAAGGCCGGCGCCACCATGGGCGAGATCGTGGCTTCCGTGCAGCGCGTGACCGACATCATGGCCGAGATTTCCGCCGCTTCACAGGAGCAGAGCGCCGGCATCGAACAGGTCAACCAGACCGTGGTGCAGATGGACGAAACCACCCAGCAGAATGCTGCGCTGGTGGAAGAAGCCACTGCTGCCGCCCGTGCCATGGAAGAACAGGCCGGCCACCTGAGCGAGGCCGTGTCGATCTTCGTGCTGGACGAAGCCGAAGCCGTGGCCGCCCCGCGCGCCCCGGCACCGCGTGCAGCAGCACCGGCCGCACCGGTTGCAGCCGCTGCACCGGCCCGTCGCAGCACCGGCGGTCGCCCGATGGCCACCGAACTGGCCGACGGCGACTGGCAGGAGTTCTGATCCCTGCCCGGGGTCGGATCCCTTTTCCAAAGGAGAAGGGCTCTGACCCCTGCTTTCCCAAGACGCCCTGGCCCGTGCCGGGGCGTTCTCGTTTCCGGGATATCCGTAGATCCAGCCAACGGCGAAGCCCCTCGGGGTGGACGCGCGTCTGCCGGGATTCGTGGGGCGGCCGGGTGGGTGGGCCGCGCAGGGGACGCTGCAAGTACGTCCTTGTAAGCTCGTAGGCGCCATCCATGGCGCCTGCGCCCCTGCGCAACCCACC